>QMVF01000029.1 GCA_003660965.1 Microcaldota archaeon | reverse complement strand
GGAAGGACCGACCATTGCATGTTCTGCGTGGTATGGGTAGACCTGGTCAAACCCATCAATATGGCCCAAGAAGAAGCCCTTGTAGAATACGGAGTCGTAGCCCTTGCCAACCCTGTCCTCATAGCCCTGCCCTTCGGGCGGGTAAAGAACCATATATGTTTCGTAAAGCCTTCCATCATTCAGGATGGTCTGGCCCTGATGCATGAGCAAGCCCCTGTTCTGGCTCCCGTCCTCTTCATTCACCATCACCAGTGCGGTCTGGCCATCTGCGGATATTTCGCCCACGCAATAAACGGAATCCCTGTGCGTAGAGTGTGCTATTACGAACTGGGAACCCGTATCAATATTGCAGTATTCTGAAGGCTGTGGGTTTGCTGGTATGAACACTCTTTCAAAATAATGAGCATGCTCGCAAGCAGAAGAGCCAACCTGCCGCGGTATGAATTCGGTTTCATTGTTATGCACGCATGAAAGGTATACGAGCGCACCCCACTTGTTTATCAGATCCTGGTCCAGCAGGAGGTACTTTGCCTCATGCTCCTTCATCCACTGCGCAGCGTGCTCAGGCGTGTTTGAAACTAAAAGATCAGCCATCTCCAAATCTTGGAAGATGTAGGGGTGGTCGTTGCGCGTAACTGTCTTGCGCTGGCCAAAGTAATTGGTCCAGTGCCCGTAGTCCCACCAGTGTATAACCCGTTCATCCTCAGGCACATTCTCACGTATCCAGTTCATGGGGTCGAGCCACCATTGCGGTATGCGAGAGCAGTAAAGGTAGTAGGCAAGGTTCAGGGCCCTGTCATTGTCCGCGCCGGGTAGGCGTATCATGTTTGATTCAAAGTAAGGCCCTATTGCATTGCAGTCCAATATTTTTTCACCTGTCGGTGCTTCAGTGTAAACTTCGGAGGCAGTGGAAAGCTGCACTACGAATAATGCAGGCCAGGCAGTGAGAAGAACCAGAAGCGCGCCTACTGCAAATGCGACATTTGCATACATTTTCTTCTGCTCATCAGTAGAGGCTATTGACTGTATGAAAAGCACCAGCCCCCCGAGCAGGGCAACGAAGCCGATTATGGTTGCGGTGGTGAGCTGGAGCACGAACTTCGCCTTGCCCAGGCCAACCCACATAACAGGCAGAACCAGGAAGGCAAAGTAAAGCGAGTATTTGGAATCCTTATACCAGGCAAATGCGAGTGCAAGCAGGAAGGGAATCAGGAGCACCATTTGGGCATTTGTACCTTCAAGCAAGCCTGCATCAAACAGCCACATCAGAGGAATGCCGAGCGGGCCCATTGCAGATACGAACTGGTTTCCTGCTCCAGCCTCCTCAGCTACAGTGTTTGCAAGAGGATCGCCCGGAAGCGCCTGGCCTGCTGCTGCCTGCACATAGCCTATTACGGGCGGACCGAGAGGTGTTAGGAGCAGGGCAGCTGCAGCAAGTGCGAGCAGAACTGCAAGGTAATTCCCTTTGTCTGCCTCAAGATCAATGAGCTTTGACTGCTCTACTATGTAGATTGGAAGCAGTAGCACCTTTTCATGGTCTCCCCACTCGCGCTTATGCCTCAATTTGTCCGAAATAGCCCACAAGGCATAGTAGAAGTAGAATGCGCCAAGCACTGCAAACGGGTCTGTTGGCAGGTAGGGCGTGCTTGCATAAAGCTGGGACATTATGAGCTGCGCAAATAGGCCGAAGCCTATGATTATGCCGTTGAGCTCTATAAACTCCCAGTTCAGCCTTCCCTTAAGATAATCAATTATTCCTTGAACAGCCAAGTAGGCTGCAAGCAAGAGGTAGGCCTGTACATCTGATTTTGAGCCCAGGGTGAGCGCAGCTAACGCTATGCCTGCAAGAACTGCAAGCCGCTTGTCGCGCCTGCTTAATACCAGCATGTAGGCTGCATAGAAGAAAACCGCTCCGAAAACACCCCAGGGGGTCTGCTCTTGTTCCCAGGCAGCCAGCTTTTCAATAACCCGCGGTGCAAACGCAAATAGCCCTGCTGCAATCAGACCCATCCTTTTGCCGTAGGGCTCTGCCAGAAGCAGGAAGATGAAGAATACGGCAGCAGTTGCAACTACTGGAGGATAGAAGCTCTGAGCAAATCCAAGCGCGTAAATGTCAAAGGGCCTTCCCCCATTATAAAGTGAATACCACTGGGCCCCAAGATAGTTTGCAAGAGGAGGAGCGCGGTGGGAGGTGGGGTATGGATACCAGGCAAGATCGTCGAAGCGGGGAATTTGGCCTTCCTCAATTATGAATTGGGTTGAACGGGTGTAGAAGTATGGGTCGAACTCGTAGAAGTATGCGCCAGCAGTTGTGGGAAATGCAGTTTGAATTCTAAGGTAGAATGCGGTGATCATAAACAGCAGCAGAAGGATCCAGTACCAGTCCCGCTTCAGGTTGAACTTCAGGTCTATTGGGAATACCTTTTCCTTGTAGCATAGCACCAAGCCGATGATGCTCAGTAGCACCGCATTTGCTATGAAGAGCTCGTATGAGTAGAGAAGGCCGAAGAAGGATTCGAACATCAGGAGGAAGGGAGGAATTACTAGGCCCAAGGTGAAGCCGATGCCCAGGGTTTCGGGAAAGCCGAGCTTGGTTTTTTTAAGCAGTGGCAGGGCTAGAAGAAAGCCAGGCACCAATATGGTTATGAGTGCAGGTATGCCTGCGGTTAGGAATTCTGAAAAACCCATTACCTCACGTGAGCGGGTTTATGAGATGCTCATTAATAAGCTTTTTTTGCATGAAATTACAACATGCAAACAACTATTGTTGGAGCCGGGCCTGCGGGCTGCGCTGCTGGCGCAAGGGCTGCCGAGCTTGGTGAACGGGTTAGAATATATGAGGAGCACAAAGTAATTGGAGAGCCAGTTGCCTGCTCCAGCGTGGTTTCCCGAAAAGGGCTTGATGCTGCGGGAATAGAGTACGAGGCAATCAGCTCCAATAGGCTGAAAGGTGCTTTCATTCACCTGCCTGATGGAAGCGTTCTCAGAGTAAAGGCAAAGCAAGTGATTGCAAATGTTTTTGACAGGGCCAAATACGATAGGCTTTGTGCAGAGCGAGCGGAAAAGGCAGGTGCGGAAATAATAACCGGAACCAGACCTGAGCTTGAGAAAATTAAGGGTGCCATAATTGGTGCAGATGGAGTTGCATCAAATGTTGCAAAGGTGTTCGGCTTTCCGCCTATGAAGGAATTTGCCTTCTGCTATCAGGAGGATGTGGAGAGCGCAAGCTGCGAGGATGTTGAAAGCGTTCACGTATTCGTTTCAAATGAGATTCTGCCCGGCTTCTTTGGGTGGGCAATTCCACTGGGTAAGGACATGGTTCGTCTTGGATGCGGAGTTAAGGTTGGAAGCAACCCGAAGCATGCGCTGAACAGGCTAGTTAAGAAGGAGAGGAGAGTACAAGAGATGCTGGATGGTGCAAGAAGAGTGAGTGTGCTTGGCGGAGTCATACCTATAGAAGTAAGGAAATGTACGGCAAAGGGCAGAGTTTTGCTGGCGGGAGATGCTGCAGGCCAGACCAAGGCAACTACTGGCGGAGGCATATACTTTGGAAGCATGTGCGGCAAGATTGCAGGAGAGATAGCTGCAAGTGCAGGGAGAGAGGAGGAGCTTGAACAGTATGAGCAGACGTGGAGAAAAAAGTATGAGCGTGATCTGAAAATGCACATGCGAATACGCAGATTTGCAGATGGGTTGAGCGATGAGGAAGTATGCAGATATGCGCACATGGTAAAGAACGCGGGGGCGGAGCGGTTTCTTTCCGCATATGGGGATATGGATTCGCCGAGTGCCATGCTTGGGAAATTAAAGGAGAACGGGTTGTTTGAAGGCATTCTGAAACTTTCAAAAAGTACAAGCATGTTCGGAGCTTTATTCATGTGAGGATGGAGAGGATTGACTAAGAGAAGTTAGTTCATTTGATGCGGAGGAAGAAAAGGGCGTGTTGCTTTTTGAAATGCGCCGTAGTTTCAAAAAAGCCTGCTTACGTACATAGTAGCTGCGTGCATTTTTAGTAAGAAAACTGAGGAGATAGATGTGGCAGAGCTTGAGCTCTTCCAGAGGCAGATTAAGGGCCGGACCTGTTAGCAAAAATAGACGCTCCAGCGCCTGGCTTCTCTGCTCCTCATCAGGGCAAGAGGTTGCCATTCGGAGCAAGGAAAGAAGCGCGGGCTCGGAATGCCCTTCGGCAAGATTGTAGATGGTGTTGAGTGCCTTACGAGCCACGGAGTTTTGGCTTATGTTTGAACTGTGCAGGCTTGATTGGTCTAGATAAACATATTCCAGAGCAGAAATTGCGTCGCGGTTTTTGGAAGTTGCCAGCTTGCAAATATAATCGCAGGCAAGTTCCGCACGCGGGGGCTCCCAAAAAGAAGCAGCTTCCTGAAGCTTGCGCAGTGAACGCAGATCTCCATCGCTTGCATGCTTGTAAAGCCTAGAAAGCAGTCTTCGTGTTTCTGCTCCGCGCGATAAATAGAATTCAACGAGTGGTTTCTGTGAATTGAATTTGAGAAAGGCAGAGTTCCTTGTGACTAGCCAGCCTAAGTAGTTGCCTAGAATTCCGTGGTCTTTTGGAGCTGTGCGGCCTGCGGATTGGGGAGTGGTTCTTCGTAAGAGGTTCATTGCTATAAACTTATGCCGGGATTTCTTATAAAACTTGCCCACTGAAAATAGAGCATGAAAAGATCGGCTCCTAAACACGTGGCGCTTATACCGGATGGGAACAGAAGGTGGGCGCGTAAATACAGAAAGCCGCTTATTGAAGGGCATGCCAAGGGAATTGATAATTTATGGAAGCTTATGGAATGGTGTAGAGAGGCAAATGTTAGAACCTTGACGGGATGGGGCTTTTCATCTGACAATTTCAAAAGGTCGGCTTCCGAAGTTCGCGCGCTCATGGAGTTATTTGAGCGGAAGTTGAAGGAGTACGAGGATAGGGAGGAGGTTCACAAGCACAAGATAAGAGTGCAGGTGCGCGGCAACTTGGACGAGTTTCCGAGGAAGCTTATAAAAAAAATAAAGGAGCTTGAGGAGCGCACCGAAGAGTACCGGGAGTATGAGCTCAACCTGCTCATAGGCTATGGTGGAAGGCAGGAGCTTGTGAATGCGGTTAATGAGATTTTGCGGAGTGGAGTTAAACATGTGGATGAGAAGTCATTTAGGAAATATTTGTGGAGTGGTGCGCTTTCAAGTGATCCTGATTTAGTAATACGCACCTCTGGTGAAATAAGAACTTCCGGCTTTTTGCCATGGCAGAGTGCTTACAGCGAGTATTACTTTTCTAAAAAATTGTGGCCGGAATTCAAAAAGGCGGATTTCAAGCGCGCTCTGCGGGAATATGCAAGCAGAAAGAGAAGATTTGGAAAGTAGTGGGAGCATGGGCGGGATATACAATAAAAGCAGAAAGAAAAGGGTTGCTCAGGATTTCGAGCTCGCAGACTCGATTCCAAAAAGCGCCCTTGGCCTAATGTTCAGGTGCGGGTTGAAGATGCCCGTGTTATTTGTATTCGATAATAGGAGCAGATACTCATGCAGCATCCATTCACTCTTCGTCTTCTTTCCATTTTCAGCCATTTTTTTGGATGAGGGGAAGCGGGTGGTTGATGTGCGCATTGCCCGGCCATTCGTTTCATTTATAATTCCAAAGAAGAGGAGCAAGTATTTGATTGAGGGAAAGCCGGAGCTTGCTGAGCTGGTGCGGGTAGGAGATGTGCTAGAATTTGGCACGGGATGAGCATGCGTAAAGGCATAGATAAAAATTTCCTGGGCTGGAGAATAGGGGGTTGGAAAAGCGAGTATTCAGTGGGTATGCCAGAGTTAAGCAAGGAGGAAGAGGAAGTAGTGGAGGAAGTTGCCGCGCGGTTCAGGGACTGCTCAAGGCATTCGGAAATAAGGGATAAGCAAGGTGTGCGTAAGCAGGTTGGCAGGCTGCTCGCAAGCCATTGTGTGGAGAGCGGCCTTGAGGTTGATGAAGAACAGCGCAGGTATTTGATAAGGGCCGCAGTGGCCCATGTTTACGGTTTTTCAGCGCTTGATGAACTGCTTTCAGACCCTGAGCTGGAGGAAATTGCAGTAATAGGAATTGGGGCACCTATTTTCGTGTACCATAGAAAGAAGGGCTGGCTAAGAACCAACTGCGCCTTTGAGAATGAGGAGGCGCTTGTGGACGTCATAAACAAGATGGGGAGGAAGGTGGGGAGGCGCATAACCCTTCAAAAGCCCCGCCTTAATGCGGTGCTCCCCGACGGTTCACGCATCCATGCATCAATTCCCCCGATATCAAGCTACGAGCTTACGATACGAAAGTTCAGGTGCAACCCCATCCATGTTGCGGATCTTATTGCATATCGCACCTTCTCAGCAGAAGCCCTTGCATTTCTCTGGCTGATGATGCAGGCAGATGCTTCGATCTTAATTGCAGGCAACACGGCGAGTGGGAAGACCAGCACCATGAATGCACTCTTCCAGTTCATTTCACCCAAAGAAAGAATTTTGATTACTGAGGAAACTCCGGAGATAAACATACCGCATGAGCACAAGGTGAAATTGCTTGCAAGTGATGAGATTGGGGTGAGCATGAAGGAGCTGGTTGCAGACAGTTTGAGGATGAGGCCTGATAGGGTGATTGTAGGGGAGGCGCGCACTGCAGAAGAAGTAAAGGCACTGCTGGAAACCATGACCAGCGGGCAGGCGCGCGGAAGCTATGCCACGTTCCATGCACAAAGTGCACGGGAAACGCTGGTTAGGATGCGTTCCTTGGGAGTACTTTCCATAGACCTTGAATCCCTTGGCCTCATAGTGGTGCAGAGACGGATGATGAAGTATGATGCAAAGAGCAGGAGGAGCACGGAAATAAGGAGGTGCACTGAAATAGGCGAGATGGTGCCGTGTGCGGATTGCTCCCTGCCAAAAATCAACATTCTTTTCAAATACGATTCAAAGCAGGATGCGGTGGTGAGAAGCAATAAAAAGGCAGCAGTCATCGATAGGGCGTGCGAGAGCTTTGGCATGAGTAGAAGAGAATTTGGGGCTGAACTCAAGTCAAGGGAGAAGTTCTTAGGCGGGCTTGACCCGGAAAGTTCATTTGAAGAAATAACTGAGGAGATAAGGAAATTCTCGTTTGCGAATTATGAGGAGAGCATCCCAAAGCCCAAGGCAAAGCCTGCTGGTATCGGGTTCTTCAATTCCGTGTTTGAATAAAATGCCTAGGGCGGGATTTCCACACTATTTTCCCCTGCACGCTTTCCCTACAAGGGAAAGGTGTCCCTTTCCGCTAAGCGGAAAGAGGAGGGCTTTTGCGCCCCAGGCGGAAAAGGGCCATTTGAACCCGCGACTTCCAGATTTCTCAACAAGGGGGTGCCTTTTTCCGTTAACGCTTTTTCGGTTCGCCGAAAAAGGATTATTATGAGTCTGGCACTCTAACCAGGCTGAGTTACCTAGGCCGTAGGGAACCAAAGTTCCTTACGCTTACCCTCCTTTTACAATTGACAATATTAAAAATAGTAGTTGAAGCGGCTAGCGGTTCCGATTAGAAGAAAGGGGACAGGCAATAGTCCGCCTTCAGTATTAGCAGCATTCGACTAAGCGGCTCGAAGCCTTGCACCACGCACGTCACTCTTTCGCCGGCGCGTTTCACCCCTCCTCCTTCGCTCCCGAAGTCATTGCATTATGGATTCAGGTATCGTTTCTGTTCCGGCTACTGGTCTTGAACCAGTCAAAACTTTTGCTCGAGCTCTTGTGGTGGGCGGAACTTCCTCACGTAGGGAACCAAGGTTCCCTAACGCTCACCCTCCTTTATGGCAAGCGAAAGAAATTTCCTTTCCCTTCGCGTCAGCTGCTACCTGTCCCGCTTTCTCCAATATAGATTGTGAAGAATGGGCTTAAAAACCTGAGTACAGGCGAGTTTGCGGAGGACGGCGGAGGATGCTTGAAAATTTTTAAAGCATAATTATTGCGAGGGGTAGGTGAATGTGGGTGGAAATGATACGATAAGGCCTATGCAAAAAATCAAAATTCGGGTTAACGATGATGAGGTGAAAACTGATTT
>QMVF01000028.1 GCA_003660965.1 Microcaldota archaeon | reverse complement strand
TAAAACGCTTCTTGCCTGCTCTCAAGGCGAATATAGCAAAGGAGCTGTACGAAGCTCATGATATGAATCAGGTAGAGATAGCAAAAAAACTTGGCTTGACTCAGGCTGCTGTAAGCAAGTATTTATCAAAAGGGGTTTGCAAGAGAAAGGAAATTTTCGCAACCCAGGCCAAAATCTCAAAGGCAGCTAAAAGACTAGCCGATGCAATTACCACTTCAAAGCTTTCTTCCGAAGCCCTGGCAATGAAAATCTGCGAAGAGTGCCTGAAAATACATGATGAGTATGAGTGCATAATCTGCAAGCATATTCGCTCCAAAAGGAAAAAGCGCTCTAAGTAGAAAAGCCTACTTCAACCCGCTTTACCCCTCTCATAGCCTTTACATGCTCCTCAATTTCCTCCCTTATCGAATCTTCATAAACCCTGTCCGTATTTCCCATCGAAATTCTAATTTTCACAACTCCTTTCTTCACGCTTATTCCCTTCACCATTTTCAACCTGACTATATCGATTCCCATCTCTGGGTTTATTATATTCCGAAGTTCGAGCCTTATGTTCTCGGCGCTCAGCTCTTCCTCCCCCCCTTCAAGCAATCCATGCATCTTTTCATATTTCCTTATCGCATCCATAAGCGTCTTGGCGGCCAACACTGAGCAGTGCATCTTTACGGGAGGCAGGCCATCCAACTCTTCCGCAGCAGCATTCCACTTTATTTTCTTGGCCTCCTCCAGAGTCCTTCCCTTAACCATCTCAGTAATTACAGATGCTGTTGCTATGTTCGAAGCGCACCCATAGGATTTGAACTTGACATCGAGTATTTTATGCGTTTTTGGATCTATTTTCAAACCTATGGTCATCATATCCCCGCAAGCAGGGCTCCCATCAGTGGCCTCCACATCCGCATCCTTCAACTCGCCCATGTTGCGCGGATGCAGAAAATGATCCATTACCTTTTTTGTATATTTAAGTGCCATCACATCATCGCTATTCAAATGCCTGCTCCCTCTCCTCATAATAACCTGCCTTCTTTCCCGGAGCGTAAGCGCTCAGCTTTCTAAGCTCAGCAACTTCTTTCTCAACCATCTTGATAACATAGTTTACTTCTTCGGAGCTGTTGAATTTTGAAAGCGAGAAGCGCAGTGAGCCATGGGCCTGCTCATGCTTAAGTCCAAGCGCCTTCAAAACATGGCTGGGCTGCAGAGATTTTGAAGAACAGGCAGAGCCGGTTGATACGCAAATACCCTGCTCGCTTAACCGCATGAGCAGTGCCTCGCCCTCCACATAGTTGAAGGTTATGTTTGCAATATTGCACAGCCTTTTGTCATCTGATTCAGGCCCATTCAGCTGGGCGTTTTCTATTCTCAACAATCCCTCTACCAACGCATTCCTAAGCTTCTGCATCTTCGCCACATTCCTCTTCATCTCCCGCACTCCGATTTCAGCTGCCTTTGCAAAACCAACCATTCCCGCCACATTTTCCGTACCTGCCCTCCAATTTCTCTCCTGCATCCCGCCATGCACCTGTTTTTCAAGCTTAACTTCTTTTCTAACATAAAGCGCACCCACCCCTTTAGGCCCGTGAATTTTGTGGGAATTAAGAGTAAGCAAATCAACCCCGAATTTCTTTACATCAATTGGAACCTTTGTAAAGCTCTGAGATGCATCGCTATGGAATAGCACCTCCTTCTCCTTGCACATTTTTCCAATTGCTTCCAAATTCTGAATCGTACCTATCTCATGATTTGCATGAATTATGCTAACCAAAGCAGTATTTCCATCAACTTTCTTCTCAAGCTCCTTCAAATCCACAAAACCCTCTTCATCAACCCCTATGAAAACAGTCTCAAACCCGCGCCTTTCCATATTCCTTATCACTTTGCCTACTGAAGAATGCTCGATTTCAGAAGTGATTATCTTCTTTCTGCCTGCGTGGCATGCACCCACGATTGCAAGATTGTTGGCTTCAGTAGCGCTTCCTGTAAATATGATTTCATAAGGCTCTGCATTTATGCATTCAGCCAGCTTTGCCCTGCTCTCATCCACCGCTCTTTCAGCCTCAATTCCCATATAGTGCAGGGAAGACGGATTACCATACTTTTCAGTAAAATGAGGCTGCATCGCTTCCACTACCTCGCTCAGCATTCTGGTTGTAGCACTATTATCCATATAGACTTTCACGCAAATACCTCAACATAATTCAACTAGGAACTCCTTCTTATCTACCGGAATCAGCCTCACTATTGTTCCCTTCTCTATACTCATGTGCTTTGCCATGTCCTCAGGTATGATTATGATGAGCGATCGGCCAGCATAGCTTACCTTTCTCTCGAAAACCAAATTCTTCTTTATATTTTTCAGAGAAAGCGAACAGTACTTGCATATGCCCGCCTTCCCCGGCTCTCCACTTGCCGCTCCCATATGCTCACTAATCTGATTAGTGAAGAATAAGAATTATAAACTTTGCTACTTCCTTCTCTGCCCACCAATCGCATCCATAAGCTTACGCAGGTTCTTCTTTTCCAGCTCTATGGTGCTCTCATCATATTCCTTACTAGAAATCACCCGCTGCAACTCTCTAAGTTCTTCTGCATCCGGAGTCAAAAAACGCATCTCGCCTCCGCTCTTCTTAATTATTTTCAAATGAGTTCCCTGTGGAGTTCTGCAAATCAGACAGGTTTCCCTCGAGCCATCCTTCCTATTGTAGGATATGCATTTCATAAAATACACCCCCTCGATATATTCCTATATAGTCAATATAGTCTAGACTTTAAAACTTTTCCTACATAAAAGGAGCTACCTTATAATTCTGGCAATCCACAGAAGCGCCCTTTCAACTTCCCACAGCCCCCTCAACCTGTATTCTGCCTTGCTTTTCCTCTCTACATTTGAAACCAGAATTGCCACCCCATTTTTCTTCACGATTGCAAACGCATCCTCATCAGTAACATCATCGCCTAAAAATATGGGTACCCTCTTCTTACCACGCTTTCTTATAAGTGCCCTTACCGCCTGCCCCTTGTCCCATGCATATTTGGACACGGTTTCAACCACCTTCTTTCCCTGCATAACTTTCAAATGAGATCTGCACTCAAGCTCATTCAGAGCCCCGAGCACTTCCTGTTCCAGCTTCCTCCCCTTATGCTCGTTAAGGCGCCTGTAATGAAGGGTAAAGCCATGCTGCTTACTCTCAATCCACACCCCGCTGTATTTTTTAGCTATTTTTTTAACCACTGGCTTTGCTTCTTTGATTGCACTCTTGCCCCTCCTATCAGCGCCTCTGGGCATAAGGGTTGCTCCGTGCTCACCTACCAATTTCACTCCCTTCACATCCACCCTCTTTCTAAGAAACTCAAGCCCCCTTCCGCTCAAAACAGCCACTCGCGCTCTTTTATTCTGAGCAAGCCTTTTGAGAGCTCTCCTCATGCCTTTAGAAAGCCTTACTGCAGAAGGCCTTTTCCGCAGAGCAGTAAGCGTACCATCAAAATCCAGAATAACCGAAAGCTCCTCATTTTGAATAATACCCTCTATTTCCTGCAATTCATTGAAAAATAGTTTCATTTGCTCACTTGCGCCTCAATTCTCCCCAATTTTTCTATAAATTTACCGGCCCAGTTATAAACATCGTTTTCCCTAACTACTTCCCTCATTCGCTTAAGCCTTTTCCTCCTCTCTTTTTTTGGCATTTCCAGTGCCTTCTTAAAAGCTTCAGAAACTTCATTTTCTGAAAACGGGTTCACAAGTATTGCACTATCAAGCTCTCTTGAAGCGCCCGTAAACTTGCTCAATATAAGAGTGCCATCTCCATCCTGCTTTGCAGCAGCATACTCCTTACATACTATATTCATACCATCCTGTAGAGAATTTACTATAAAAACTTCAGCCATTTTATAAATTGCAACTAGCACCTTCTGGTCTATGAATTCATTTATAAGAACTATGGGCCTCCACCTCCCATCCCCATATTTCCAATTCAGTTCGAATGCAAGATGACTTGCCTTTTCCTCCAAATCCTGATATTCAGGTATTTCCGTTCTCGAAGGTGAGATTACCTGTACGAGCACAACTTTTTTCAAATATTTTGGGTTATTTTCTAGAAACTTATCATAAGCCATAAACTGCTCTGAAATTCCTTTGGTGTAATCCATGCGTGAAATGCTCGCAATTATCTTCTCATCCCCTATTCCATATTCTTTTTTCAATATGTCAATGTCATTATGCGTTGTCTCCTTGGACATCTTTTCTATAGTCTTATCATCCACGCTTATTGGGAATTCACGCACTTTAGTTTCATGATCGTTGTAAAAGATAGAGGAATTTTCCCTCTCAACCCGCGCCTCAACCGACCGGTCAACCGAATCCATGAAATTGTTTGAGTAATAGCGTATATGAAAACCTAATAAATCATTTGCAAGCAGCCCTTCAGTCAACTCTCTGTGCCAAGGGAATATTCTAAAAATTTCAGAACTTGGCCAGGGAATGTGCCAGAATTGAGCGACTACTGCATCCGGCATTTCATCCTTTATGTATTTGGCGCAAAGTGCAAGATGGTAATCCTGAATCCAGATGAATGCGTTCTTCTCCTTAGCCTCCTGAATTGCCGCCTCTGCAAATCGTTTATTCATCTTTCTATAAACCTTCCACTGCTCTTCATCAAAATACGGCCTTACATAAACAAAATGCATAAGAGGCCAGAGGGCGCGATTGGAAACTCCTCTTATAAACGCATTCCTTTCCTCTTTGCTTAGCCAGATTCTCCTAAGATCATAATCATCCCCGTCAAACGGAACGCAAACCTTATCTTCCTTGTCAACCGCTTCCCTATCTGCCTCAGTCTCCCCGCATGCAATCCATGTTCCTCCGCAAGCCTTCATCACAGGATCCAACGCGGCTACCAGCCCACCGGTATTTTTCCTATGCTTGATTTCTCCAGCTTCATAATAGTGGGTATATGGCTCCCTATATGAAAGCACAAGTAGCTGTCTATCGTTTATCTTATCTTTCACTATTCTCCTCAACTTTTCTTTCCTGTTCACTCCACCCACCTATATTCTACTCTCGATTAGAAACATTAATAAGGTGCGCCATAAAGATTAAAACGTGAAGGCAACGATGTGGTGGTATGCATAGACGGCTTAAAGATTACGAGGGAATAGTGGGCGAAAAGGAGCTCCAGAAAATTAGGAATGAGGCATCTGCCCTGAGCGAAAAGCATCTAGCCCACGTAAACTCAACCTATTATGGGGGAGGCGTTGCAGAAATTCTCAGCAGCATAGTTATACTGATGAATGATCTTGGAATCAGAACTGGCTGGCGCCTTCTAAAAGGCTCACCAGATTTTTTCACGGTCACCAAGAAATTCCACGACGGCCTTCAGGGCAAGAAAATACATCTCACCGAACAGAAGAAAAAAGTGTTCATGGACATAAACGAAATGAACCACCATCTATGCCATCTGGAAGGCCATGATGCAGTGATGGTTCACGATCCACAGCCCCTCCCCCTGATCAATTTTTACAGCAGAAAGCAACCCTGGACCTGGAAGCCCCTTCCTCTTATGGTGGGTCTGGATGCCTTTCCAAAAAAACAGCCCTGGATCTGGCGCTGTCACATAGATATATCCAAACCGTATTCTCCGTTATGGAACTATCTGAAGGATTTCATAACCAAATACGATGCAATGATAGTGTCAGCAGAGAAATTCAAGAAAAAGCTTCCCATGCCCCAGCACATAATTCCTCCATCCATAGACCCCCTCTCAATAAAAAACATGGAAATCTCGAAATCCAAAATTAAAAAATACCTAGACAAGTTCGGAATACCTGATGACAAGCCTCTGATTGCTCAAATCTCGCGCTTTGATTCATGGAAAGACCCGATGGGGGTGATAGACGTATACTGCAAGGTGAGGAAAAAGGCGGACTGCAATCTGGTTCTGCTTGGAAATTTTGCAACAGATGATCCGGAAGGTTCGAAAGTATATCAAAAAGTTCTGGAGAGGGCAAAGAAGGAAAGAGGTATCTACGCAATTGCCTTTGAAAGCCAAATTCTTGTAAATTCCGTACAGCGCGCTTCCGATGTGGTGATTCAAAAGTCACTAAAAGAGGGCTTTGGGCTCACCGTAAGCGAAGCCCTATGGAAGGGCACTCCAGTGGTTGCATCAAATGTGGGGGGCATACCGCTACAGGTTATAAACGGCAAGACCGGTTATCTGGTTAACAACATTGCCCAATGCGCAGACCGCGTACTTCATCTCCTCAAAAACCCAGAAAAGGCAAAGGAAATGGGCCAAGCAGGGAAGGAGCACGTAAAGAAGAATTTCCTAGTAACGCGCCACCTGCTCGACTACATCCGGGTCTTTAAGAAGACGCTCAAGGAGTCCAATGCAATGAGGGGGCGCGTTTCATCAGTTAGAAAAAACGTGAGTTCAAGCTTTCTTCAGGGGCTGTCAAACCTGAGCGAGATAATGTCTGAAATTTCAAAAGGCTGAGAATTAAAAGCAGGTTTTTATACCTTACACCCAATATGGGTGCAGGTGATCTAATGAAAGTTGGCATGTTGTTCGTGCTGTTCGCTTTAGTCTTCGGCTTGCTATTTGCAGGTTGCTGTTGCTGTGCAAGCAGTGGTGACTATGATTATGAGGATGAATGGGCGGAGGATTATGGAGCTGCTTCTGGCTCTGTAGATACCTCCTCAATTGCTTCAGCTGAATGCGCGGGCGGGCTCTGTTAGCCTTCTTTTTCCATTTTTCCTACCCATGTTATTCCTTAATCAGATATTTTTATTTCCGCTGCTTATGAAGCAGGGCATAAGTTTAAATAGTTAAGCATACTTTACGTATAGTATGCTTTACATAAGGCGATGAAATGGAGCTTTCCAAAAACAATTTGAAAAAATTCCGCGAGAAGAAGAAGCTTACTCAGGAAAAGCTGGCGGACTTGGTTGGGGTTACTAGGCAGACCATAATTTCAATCGAAAGCGGAAGATACATTCCCTCGCTCCAGCTCGCGCTCGAATTTGCTAAAGTGTTCAAATGCAGAGTAGAGGACTTGTTCGGACTATGAGGTGAGAAAATGGAAATCACTAGGAAGAGAATCATGCAGTACCTGTTCTGCGTTGCGTTGGTTCTTGCAGGAATAATATTCAACCACTATGGCGTGGGCTCGGGCGAATTCATGGCCTATGGTAGCGTGGGCAACTGGCTCATCTACATAGGCTTTGTGGGCTTTGCCGTAACCACTCTGCAGATGCTGAGTCGAAAGAAAAGAAGAATTGACGAGCGCATGGAATTTGTGGCAGCAAAGGCAATGCGCATAACATATCTTGCACTCATAATAGCTGCCTTCATAATCATCATATTAGATGGAATTCAGCCAATCACAATACCCTACCACCTGTTCATGAGCTACCTGGTGTGCGGCCTACTGCTCATCTACTTCGTAGCCTACCACTACCTGCTCAGGCGCTATTAATCGCAGGCCGGTGAAGACTGCAAAGCATAGAAGTGCGCCAACCGCACCCGCCCCAATCACCGCAAGGCCTCCAGGCAGACCGGAAATTGCGTAATCCGGGATGGGTGCCTCGTATATTGTGGTTGCGGCAGAATAAAAGCCCAGATTAATTGCAATCTTCTCCATTCCATCCGGTTCGCCCGAGGCAAATGGCAGGGCAAACGACCCGATCAAAAGAGCTGCTGCAAGGTATGCCAATGCCTTCGAAACCGCAAGGCTCTTGCTTCTCGAATGAAGCACGGCAACCGCGCCAACAGTTATCATTCCTTCGCAAATGCCTATGAGTACGTGAACAGTGAGCATCGACGAAAACACAGCAATAGCGGGTGCAAGTCCGCTCAACGAGAGAAGCGCACTTGCCGAAGCCGCAGCCATCACCACGCTGAACCACGAGGCTCCAAAGACCGCAACCCCTTCGGGCATTCTCGCACGCAAGAGATTCAATGCAAATTGCGCCGCAATCACGCCCACAACTGCCATATTGAAAACATTAACACCTATCGCAAGCACGCCCCCATCGCCGAAAACCGCAGCCTGGACTATGAGCACTGATGCAACAGAAACAATGGCTGCTGCAGGACCTAGAATCATGCTTGCAAGCGCAGCGCCCATGAAATGGCCGCTAGTTCCGTTTGCAACTGGGAAATTAAGCATCTGAAGAAGGAAAATCAACGATGAAACCAGCGCAGTCGAAGGCAACTTCTCCTTCGTCAGCCATTCCCTCCTATTAAGAAGCGCCCAAATC
>QMVF01000027.1 GCA_003660965.1 Microcaldota archaeon | reverse complement strand
GATCTGAAAGGCCTGCGAGAAGAGTTCCTATAAAAATCACAGGTAGGAGGGGAAGCAAGCGGGGGCTGGAATCGGTTTGGGCAGGGGTTTTTGGCTTGTCGAACATGCTTAGTACAAGCCCGCTTATTGCAAAAAGGCCTGCGAATGAGGGAAAGAGCGGTTCAGTTACAACAGGATAGGTGAATAGGATGATTCCAAGAAGGCCGGAGAACAGGAAGCACAAAAGAGCGGAGGCTATTTTGTGCAGCTTTGATTCGCTTGCCAGAAGAAAAAGGCTTAGGAGCATGAGTGCATGGTGCATTTGTGGTGCAATGAGTTGGTAGAATAGAGGGAAGAGCAGGAGGGAGAGGGGGAATAGCAGCAGGGCTAGGAGAGAAGATAGAATGAATGAAAAGGAGCAGATGCGGATTGCTTCAAACCCCCTGCCCTGCATAAACATCCTATGGCCTGGAAGAAGGGTGAGAACGGTTGAGGAATCAGGTATCTAAAGGAAGATTGCGCGAAAGGCTTCAAACACAGCTGCTGAGGAGGCAATTGCAAATATCAAATAGGAGAGGTGGTTGCCCTCTATACCTGAATTGGAAAGGAGGATGGCGAGGGTGTTTGGATGAAGGCCGGGAATGAAACCAGTGAGCAGGCCCAGAATCAGACCTACAAGTATCAGACCAAGAAGGGCGAGCATCAGACCAGCTCCAAACCATCAAACCCTAAAGGGATTAGCTCGCGTTCGCCTTTGTAAATTTCTACTGTGCCCCGCACTATGAGCCCGTCTCCTTTTTTTATCAAATACGGGTTTATGTCAAAATCGTCTGTTTGTGAACTTGGAATGAACACAGTTATGCAGCTTTTATCGCACAGATAGAGGAAAACGTTTCCGCCTCTGGAGGAGGTGCCTGAAATCATACCCATCACTTCCACATAAGTTCCCTCCTGCTCCTGATTGAGGGAGGAGATGCTCAGGTGCTTTGGCTCAAGGCTATGGGCATATAGAAAGAGAAGTAGAAGGCCTATGAGTGCCAATATCAAAGCAGATGCCGCAAGTCCTTTATCGCCGAACCGGGCGGCCATGGTCGGTTTTTATACCTTGTACTTTATAACCTAACCATGATTCGGGTGGTGATGTTGGGGACCAGTGCAAGTGTGCCCAGCGTGAGCAGGAACTTGAGTTCAATGGGGGTAAGGTATGAAGGGGAAGTATATCTTTTTGACTGCGGTGAAGGAACTCAGAGGCAGATGATGAAGTACAAACTCAGCTATGCCAAAACTAAGGCCATATTCATAACCCACCTGCATGCAGATCATTATTTGGGAATTGCGGGCCTGTGTCATACGCTGCATATGATTGGAAGGAAAGATATTTTGACTGTCTATGGCCCAAGAGGTACGGTAAGGCGAATGGAAGGGCTTGGTTGTAATTATGAATTCTTGAGAGTGGAGGAGGTTGGAGAGGGTGTGGTTTACAAAGGCGAGGGATTTTCAGTAAGGGCATTTCCAGTTGAACATGGGAGAAATGCATTAGGCTATGTGCTGGAGGAAGATGAGCGGAGGAATTTTGAGAAGGAGAAGTGCGATAGGTTTGGAATCAAAGGAGTGATGTTTAGGGAGCTTGAGAGAAAGGGGGAGGTAGAGGTTGAAGGAAGAGCTGTTAAAATCGAGGAAGTTACCAAGCCCAAAAAAGGTAAAAAGATTGTTTACAGCGGGGATACGCGAGCGTGCAGAAGGGTTGAGGAAGAAGCAAAGGGAGCGGATTTGCTTATACATGAGGGCACTTTTGGAGAGGATAGAAGAGAGGAGGCTGATGAGAGGGAGCATTCTACAGTAGCAGATGCAGCCGAACTTGCAAGGAGAGCAGGAGCGAAGAGGCTTATCATAACGCATATAAGTAACAGGTATGGAAAGGTTGATGAGCTTCTTAAAGAAGCTCGAAAAGCATTTGATAAGGCAGAGATAGCAAAGGATGGTATGGAAATTATGCTGAAATAGGTTTGAAATATGGATATTGAACTTATAACCCGGGCAGCGGTTGTTCTTTTTGTAATAATGGATCCGTTTGCATCCATGCCCGCATTCATTGTGCTTACCAAGAAAGTACCTCGCAGACGCAGGCATGTTTCTGCAAGCAAGGCCACAACAGTAGCAGGCATTTCGCTGATTGCATTCATGTTCGCAGGCCCTCCTTTTCTTGAGCTGATAGGAGTGACCATGCAGAGCTTTATGGTGGCAGGAGGCCTGATGCTGCTCCTTATATCCATACTCATGGTTCTTGGTATGAACTATGGGCAGGCCAAGGAAAGCAAGATAGATGTTGCTGCTGTGCTTATAGCCGTTCCACTAATAACTGGCCCGGGGGCACTCACTGCTGCCATAATTCTGGCTTCAATATATGGAGTGTGGAACACGGTGATGGCGGTTGTGCTTGCAAGCTCTGCAATGTGGCTGGTTTTGCATTATTCTGAAGGCGTTTACAATAAGATAGGTCATTCTGGAATTGAAGTTTCTTCCAGAATTAGCGGGTTGGTGCTGGCTGCTATTGCGATTGAATTCGTAAGAGCTGCAGTAGGAATGTGAAGGGGGTGTAGGAATGATGCAGGAAATGCTCTTTGCTATTGTATCATATATTGCCGTGCTTAATCCCCTTACAATTCCAATATATTTCATGGCGTTTACAGAAGGAAAAAATGAAAAAGAATGCAGGAGGATGGCGATAAGAGCTGCAAGCATTGCAGGGATGCTGGCAATAGGAGCCATATTGTTCGGCGATCCGCTAATGAAGTTGCTGGGAGTAAGGATAAGTAGTTTTCAAATAGCAGGAGGGCTGGTTCTGTGTGTGTTTGGAATGCGCAAGGGCCTTGGAATAAGCAGGGGCTTTGTTGACTCTACCAAAGATCCTGCAAGCATACCACTTGCCAGCCCATTGATGGCAGGTCCGGGAACGCTTTCGCTTTCGATTTTGCTCGCAAACCAAGTGGGAGCAATCATTACAATAATAGCCATGCTAATCATGCTTGTGCTTATAACTATAGGAATGATATATTCCGAGTCAGTTTCTCGCCTTATGGGAAGAACAGGTATGATAATAACTTCCCACATAATGGGCCTTATACTGGTTGCATTTGCAGTTCAATTTATAATTACAGGGCTTACAAACGCATAATTAGAGCGTGGAGGCAAGCTTGCGCAAATAGGCTTTTGCATCAGAGAGTGCTGCTTTTCCCTTCACAGTTATGTAGTAATATTTGCGCCTTCCCTCGAACTCGCTTCTTATTAGGCCTTCTGCCTCAAGCTTGTAAAGTATCAAATAGTTCATAATCATTCCCTGGGAGAAGCCTGCGTGCTTCTGCATCTCACTGCGCAGATTATATGCATAAAGCTTCTTGCGCTTGAGCAGGGAAAGTATGTGAATCCACATATTTCCTGTAGTGAGCGAGGTTCGGAGCCTTCTGGTAGCGGCTGTATTGAGCATTGCTATTATTATTTTAATAAAGTTTAAATAGTTTAACGAAATTAAAAGGTTTGGATGTTATGGGTAAAATAAGGGTTGCAATAGTTGGAGTGGGTAATTGTGCAAGTTCCCTTGTGCAGGGGCTTAAATATTACAAAAAAGTTGACGGGAACTCGCCTCCAACTCCTGGGCTGATGCACAATGTGATAGGAGGGTATAGTATTTCGGATATCGAGATTGTGGCTGCCTTTGATATAGACAAAAGGAAGGTGGGTTCCGATGTTGCATGGGCAATATTTGCTGAGCCCAATTGTACGGCCAGGTTTTCTGAAGTAAGCGAAATGGGTGTGGAGGTTGAAAAGGGGCCGGTGCTTGATGGACTGGCATCCACCACTCAGAAAACAATTCTAATTGATCAAAAACAGAAGGTTTGTGATGTTAAGAAAGTGTTGAAGAAGAGCAACGCTGAAATCCTCGTAAGCTATCTGCCTGTTGGAAGCGAGGAGGCTACGCGCTTTTATGCAGGGGAAGCGCTTGCAGCAGGCTGTGCTTTCATAAATGCAATCCCATCCTTCATCGCATCTGCAGAGGAGGGCAGATGGGTGAAGAGATTTGAAAAGGCAGGTTTGCCGGTTATAGGGGATGATATCAAGTCGCAGGTGGGCGCAACCATACTGCACAGGGTGCTTACCCGTCTGTTTATGGACAGGGGAGTTAAGGTTGAAAAGACCTACCAACTCAATGTTGGAGGGAATACTGACTTCCTTAACATGACCGACCGCTCGCGCTTGAAAAACAAGAAAATAAGCAAGACGGATGCAGTTCAATCGCAGATGATGATGCCGCTTCCCAAGGACGACATTCACATAGGACCCAGCGATTATGTGCCATGGCTGAAGGACAAGAAGCTGTGCTTCATAAGAATGGAGGGAAAGAAGTTTGGTGATGTTCCGGTTAAGGTTGATGTGAAGCTAGATGTAGAGGATTCACCGAACAGCGCAGGAATAATGGTGGATGCTATAAGGTGCGCCAAGCTCGCGCTTGACCGTAATACGGCCGGTGTGCTGATCTCACCAAGTGCCTATTTCATGAAGCACCCTCCAGTACAATATCCTGATTCAATAGCCAGACAGATGGTTGAGGAATTCATAGCTGGAAAGCGCGAGAGGTGAGCCTATGGAAAACTGGGTGTTGTTCGGAATTCTTGCTGCAGTTGCATTCGGGCTTTCCACGCTTTTGAACAAGGTTGCAAGCGGACCGGGCTATTTCGGACTAGAGCCTAAAACCACAGGGTTGCTCGTGGGAGTTGGAATTATGCTTACCTTTGCAGCGTACTTCCTGTTACAGGGCGGGGTTGCAATGCCCCAGAACAACGCCGCAACTCTCACTGCAATGGCTGCGGGCACGTGCTGGGCAATTGGAACTATAATGGTGCTGAAGGCGTTTGCAGGGGGTGCAGATGCATCTAGGCTAACGCCCATATTCAACATGAATACACTTGTTGTGGTTGGATTGGGCATTCTTCTGTTGAAAGAGCTTCCCACTCAGCCGGAGATGATAAGGGTTGTCTCTGGAGCTGTTTTTGTTGTGGTGGGCGGTATTTTGGTGAGCACTTGAATTTTTTGAACACCTGTAGAAAAATTTCAAAAGAAGCGAGTGAAACATTAAGCACCAGCACTTCGGAAGAAGTAGGAGAAAATCCACTTGGGCAGAAGACCATGAAGGTAGATGTGGATTTGGAGCGAGTGATCTTGAATGAGCTGAAGAAGCAGGCATGCATAGTGGCGAGTGAGGAAATGGGGTTGAAAAGCTTTTCCAAAAGCCCCAAGCACCTTTTTGTGGTAGACCCTCTGGATGCATCCGAGAATTACAAGCGTGGAATGAAGAGCTATGTGCTTGGAATTGCGAGAGCAAGGCCCGGTAGCAGGCTGTGCGGGGTGGAGGAAGCATACATCTATGATTTCATAACTGGTGATGAGTTTTACTCGCATAAAGGCAAAGGCGCGTGGAGGAATGAAAGGGAGATGCGGGCTAGTGAGATTAAAGACATTTCCGAGGCAATACTTGCAATTGATTTTTACAGACCAGGTGCAAAACCGGTTTCAGATTCGACAAGGGCAAAGGCTCTCAAATACTCAAAGGATATAAGGCGGTACGGGCCTGCGCTTTTGGAAATGGCGTATGTGGCGTGCGGTTCTCTTGAAGGCTATCTTAATCTTAATATGACGCTTTCAACTGTTCATGCGTGCGGGCCTGCGCTTATGAAGCATGCAGGATGCATAGTTACAAATGAAAAAGGGGAAGAGCTGGAGTTTGGACTGGAGAACGTGAATGAATATTTCACAATAGTTGCTGGTGCGAATAGGGAGATTCATGAAAAGATGCTTGAGATTGCGAGGGGTTGAATGCTTAAATCAGAATTTGCAGAGCTGGCTGAAAGAGCGAGCATAGGCATAGGAATCGTCTTCTCCCGCATACCAATAACACCGAATGCATGGACTGTGCTTTCAATAGTTCCTGCTCTCGCAGGTTTTTGGCTGTTGGTTGAAGGAAGTATGCCTGAGGCGCTTGGGTGCTTTGCGCTGTCCGCCCTGCTTGATGTGGTGGATGGAGGAGTTGCTCGGGTTACGGGAAGGGTGACTGCTCTTGGAGCATATTTGGATGGAATGATTGACAGGCTCGTGGAAGCGCTCCTTCTGTTTGGTCTGATGTTATACGGAGTTGAAACATTCATAATTCCAGGCTATGCGTGGGCGGCGGTTGTTTTGTTCTCAGGTACTGTAATGACCAGCTATGCCAGAGCATATGCAGAGCACAGGAAGGCACTGGATGAGGAGCAAGTTAAGAGAATGCCTGGATTTTTGGAAAGGGCTGAAAGGCTGGTAATAATTTTTGCTGGAATGGTTGCTGGCTGCCTCTATTCTCCGCTATATCTAAGCTATGCCCTGGCACTTGCTGCGCTTCTTGCATCCATAACCGTGATTCAAAGAATTAGCTATGTAATAAGAACTACTTCGAAAGCCTGATATCTTCTGCAGTAACTGTTTTCCTGCCCGCATGCTTTGCAAGCCTAACTGCCTTGAGGGAAATGTCAGATGCCATATCCTCTAGGATGCGTGCAAGTGAGATTGCTGCCTCTCCGCTTACCCTTTTCGCACCCGCCGCCCTTATAAGGCGTTCCACGGATGATTTAGGTATTTCGGGCATGGAATGAGTCAGGGCTGCAAATTATTTATAGGCATATGCTCGACCTTGTGGTGTTATGGGCTTCATAAAGAAGGGAATCATAGAGGCGCGGCAATATCAGCAGAACATAGCTGAGAGCGTACTGGAGAAAGGAAGTACGCTGGTTGTGCTGCCCACGGGTCTGGGAAAAACGATTGTTGCGCTTCTTGTAATTGATAAAATCCTAGGCAAGGGAAAAAAGGTGCTGTTCCTCTCTCCTACCAAACCGCTTGCAGAGCAGCATTGGAAAAAACTGCTGGAAAGCCTTGAAGTTCCGGAAGAGAATCTAATTCTGCTTACTGGGGAGAAAAAGGCGGAGAGAAGAGAGAGGGAGTGGAAGGAGGCGATAATAGTGGTGGCAACCCCGCAGACTGTTCAGAACGATTTGAAAAAAAAGATTGCAAATTTGAAGGGTTATGGTTTGTGCGTTTTTGATGAGGCGCACAGAACTGTTGGGAAATATGCATATACCTTCGTGGCAGAAGAGTGCAAAAGACAGGGAGTGAAAACGCTTGGTCTCACCGCCTCTCCGGGTGCGGACAGGAAGAAGATTGAGGAAATCATGGCGTGCTTGGAAATTAAGAATGTTGAAACGAGAGTTGAGAGTGACGAGGATGTTGAGACCTATGTAAAGCCCGTTGAGATGAGATGGATCGAGGTTGAGCTTCCTGAAGAGTACAAGGAAATACGCAAACCGTTGGAGGAGCTTATAAGCAAGAGAGTGGGAACCCTGCGTAAGCTCGGCTATCTGTTTCCGAATGCAAAAAGAGTGGGAAAAAGAGGGTTGATGGAAGTTCAGAAAAAGATTTTAAGAAGCAGAGATTCTTGGAAAAAATTCAGGGCCCTTTCACTTCACGCTGCGCTCATGAATCTTCTGCACGCCCACGAGCTCCTTGAAACACAGAGTATAAGCGCATTCAAGGAGTTCTTCAGCAGAATGGAGGAGAGGAGGGAAAGGAGCAAGGCAGTTGCGGGCATTCTTGAGGACAGGCGAATAAAGGAGATGCTGGAGCGTGCAAAAAGCATAGAAATAGAGCATCCGAAAATGAAGCGTTTGAAAGAAGTAGTTTCTGATGAGAGTAAAACATACATTGTATTCGTGCAGTACAGAGATCAGGTTAAGAAAATAGTTGAGGAGCTGCGGGAAGCCGGAATAAATGCGGAAAAGTTCCTCGGAAAGCGGAAGGGAGTCACTCAAAAGGAGCAACAGAAAACAATAAGGCGTTTCAGGGAGGGAGAGTTCAACGTGCTGGTTGCTTCTTCAATAGGTGAGGAAGGGTTGGATATACCGGGTGTGGATTGCGTTGTATTTTACGAGCCTGTTGCGAGCGAAATAAGAAGCATACAGAGAAGGGGAAGGGCAGGCAGGGCAAAGGCAGGGGAAGTCGTGTTTTTGATAACCAAGAGAACGCGAGACGAGGTAGCATACTGGGCTGCACAGAAGAAAGAGAAGAGGATGAGAAAGATGGTGGCTGGTTGGAGCAAAAAGGGAGAGGGCATGGGAGGAAAGGCAGAGAGGGCGAAAAAGCAAAAACCCAGAGGTCAGAGCAGGATTAGCGATTACTTTGAATAGCAAATCAATAAACGATT
>QMVF01000026.1 GCA_003660965.1 Microcaldota archaeon | reverse complement strand
GTTCTGGAACCGGCGCGTGGATCACTGTCAACCCAGCGTACAACTTCTCAGCTGGCGGTTCGGTCAAGCTGGCAAAGGAGAGCTCGTACGGTATAGTACACCTTGGAGAAAACCTGACTGCTGGCAACTATGTTGTCAAGCTGGTCGACATAACGGTACCTTCTTCAGGTCTTGTGTACGGAGCTGCAGCAATTGAGATATATGATGCCAACGGCCAGAAGGTCAAGGAAGACCGAGTGGCTTCTGGTAGCACATTCTCATGGACTGCGCCCGACGGCACAAAGATCAAGGTCAAAGTGTACAAGGCTACGCCTGGTTACACCTTGGCTGCGAAGTGGGCTGAGATGGCTATCTACTCCGAGGAGATAGAGCTCAAGGACGACGACGTGCTGGACGACGACAACAAGAACTGGAAGGCAAAGGTCCTGTGGAAGAACAGAGACTACGACTCCAGTTCACCAAGCCCTGCAGTAGACACTCTGTGGGCGCTTGAAATACACAACACTGACGACCCTGATGTCCCGACGATCAAGATGGATAAGGGAGCAACGTACAACATCCCGAAGGAAACCGCAGTGCTGCAGCTGCAGTATGACGGTCTGACCCTGACGGATGCTGACTACGACTCCTTGACCTTCAACTTGATCAAGGACACCATACCAACAAAGGACTCTAGCTGTACATCTGGTACCGACAGAGATGCCGGTCCTCAGTTGCTGCAGGTAACGTCCAGCGTCAGTAACGCATTCACGATCGGTGGACAGACAGTGAGCACATTCTGGGTTGAGCTGCAGAACGCCACTGGTGGCGTCTCCTCAATCGCAGGTACTGTGTTCGCAAACACTGGTTCGTGCTATGCACGTCTATCCACAACGTTGTTGAACGCATCCAACGGAGTAACTGTAAACTACAACCCTGGTGACGGTGACGAGCCAATAATCTTCGATGCCGGAAGAAGCGACCCGGCAAACCCGTGGTTCTTCAACATAGGAATCCGCGAGGATCCTGGCAACAACCCAGCAGGCAAGACTCCGTCTGCAAGTGCGTACGACTACTGGAACATAACCGTTCTGGGCAACAGCTCAGCAACAGCAACCTACACCTTCGGAACAGCAGCTGGTCTGAAGAGGATCAACTACACCCAGGTCGCATACGGCGTGGGTGGTGGTGGCAATGTCGCCGAAGTTGACGAGGGCAGAATCTCTGAGAGAGGTTCTATCTTCTGGTCACTTGGCACCTCTTCGCTCGTCTTCAAGATGGCGAAGAAGGTTGGCGAGGCTCAGTACTACCTCAAATCGGTGGGCACAACTCCAAACGCACCTGTCGAGGTAACTCTGGCAGAGGGCGAGGAGGCCACACTGTCCGGCGGCGTGAAGATAAAGGTTGCTAGCATAACCCAGGATGTGGGTGCATGCTCTGCTGCTCCTGGCAGCTCTGGATGCACTGTTGACATGAGTGGAGTGAGCGCAGTGCTCAACACTGGTGGCTCTGAAGTAGAGGCATCCGTGCCATACCACCTTGCAACAGACACCACGCCTTTGGTCGTGCTGGACAAGTATGCCTCAACAACGGGCACAGTGATTTCCGTCGGTGGACCTGACGTGAACACCGTGACTGCAGACATCTTGGCTGGTAGCGGAACCACAATAGACGCTGCCACTGGCCCAACCGTGAAGGTTGTTGGCGATAACAAGATAGTCGTTGCAGGCGGATCTGCTGCGCAGACCGTCGAGGCAGGCAACCAGTTCATTGCTGGCCTACAGTAGATCTAGCGATCTGCTGAACTCTTTTTCTTTTATTTTTCAGCCCCTAGCGAGCGCCAGCTAGGCTTTTTCTATTTTCTCTGGCTCCTCGTACTTCTCTTCGTGCATAATAGATATCTTTATAAACCGAGAAAGGCATATTTATGGGCATGAAAGGGCGACCAATGAAAGTGCTGTTTATCCTGCTCCTATTTTCAATGCTCTCCTTTGCCCAAACTTTCAACTTCGAGCCCTACTTATATTTAGAGGAGAATGAGAGCAGTGTGGAAATAACCTCTCTTTCTAATGGCTACGAATTAGTATCCATAAGTGGAGAGAAAACCTTCATACTTTTTGAGAACCAGATAGTTGAGGATGCGGAAAGCATACAGACTGCCCTAAGAGAATATTATATAGACACAGCGCTTCCTAGCGATGCCGAGCTAGATGAAGTGCGCCTTCTAGTTAGAAAGTTCAACGAAACCAGAAACCTTGCAACTCCGTATGGGGGCGGAGCAGAAGATGTGTGTGTTGCCTACAGCTACCTATCAATGTACAAGGGCTCCCATCTTGGAGGCTCCTCACCTTCTCCCTATTGCTATAATTATGAAACCTGCAGCTACCTTCCTGTAATTACTGGAATAACAGAGATGAACCAAATTCCCTGGTTTATAGAGGTAAAGGCAGTCCATGGTAGGTACTTGTTCGCTTTTGACAACAATCTTACTGAGTTCGAAGAAAACTTGAATGGCATTGAACTGGACAATGCAGCGGATAAACTACAGGCCGCACTTGAGAATCTGGAGGGCATGAAGCGGGCTTCAAACATGCTTAAACAGAGCGCGCTTCAGCTCGATGGCTTGATGGGAGGCGCGTGCAATCCTGAGGAGTTCACCCAGGAGTATATAGATGAGGTGCGTGCAGCATGCCCTGATGAATATAGGGATCTTATGATTTCTGCCTATCCTCAAATCAACTGCATGAGCGTCTGCCCTGATGTGAGTATAAACCTCACCAAGGCTGAAAATGCGCTCTCCAAGGTACAGACTCTGCTTGACAATGCACTGCCGCTTGCAAATGTTGAGAGCGAGGC
Organism: Microcaldota archaeon; assembly: GCA_003660965.1. GTDB lineage: Archaea > Micrarchaeota > Micrarchaeia > Burarchaeales > Burarchaeaceae > B9-G16. The sequence goes on along the minus strand of QMVF01000026.1, from coordinate 5,868 downwards.
AGCCCAGATACTTGAGAAGACTGCTGAAAGGAAGAATTATGTTTTGAATATAGAGAAGGAAAAGGAGCTTCTGCTGGTTTATGAGAATGTGACTGCAGAGCTTGACCACATACATACTATTACAAACGTAACTGCGCTGAGGAATACGGTTCTGAATGATATAGTCACTCTGGAGGTTTTGGTTGAGCAGATAAACACATCTATAGCAACAGGCAATTTTGAGCTTGCGGAACAGCTAGTTGATCAGTTCAGGGATAGGAGCAGAGTAGTGAATTCAAGGCTTGACAGAACCATGCCCACCTATACGAATGCACAGCTTTCAAAGGAATGGGTGGAGAGGGAGCTGTTGAGAGCACAGTATAATATAGGTGAAAGCGAATTTGAGGCTCAGGAGGAGCTGGATGAATATATGGAAGCAAAGTACAAGCTGGATGCTCGTTTCAGCTCTACAACTGCCATTGATGATTTTGTCATACTTGAAGAAAATTACACCTTGCTTGGTGAACGCATAGCGAGCATGAATGACGGGCTTGAGAACTTGCACGCCTCTCAAATAAGCACCCTGCTTAGCAGTGCAACTAGGAGTGCTATGAAGGGCTCGCTATCCCTTTGGAACAGCTTCTCTCCAATGACTCCTGCTGAAAAGCAGCAGAATGCGCGGATGATGCCCGCGCTTATAATCGGAACTCTTGATTTGATAGTGGTGCTTCTCTCGCTTGGCATATTCCTGTTCTTTGCATTCGTGAAGAAGCGCATAGTTTGGAAGAGACAGGTTACTATGATCTGGGCAGTTATTTTCGTGGTTTTCTTTGCGCTTGTAGGCGCAGCCTCTCTTGGCGCCTATGAACTGGTTCAGAGAACTGCAAACGAACCAACTTCCTTCGGCCTGTTCTACAGCGGTCTTGCAGCCTCCAATTCATCTGCAGTTACCTATGATGCTTCAAACCTCACTCAAATGCAATTGGCCGCGCTCCAATCATGCTCGGATAAAATCATCTCGGAGCTGGAGGATGCAAACATAACTGCTCAGGTTTATGTTATGAGCGGAGATGCATGCAGGGCAGGAGACGAAAGCAAAACCCTTGAGGAATGCAATGCAGAGCTTGCAGACATACCTCACTTCACACTTAATTATGGAATTGCAAACAGAACCAGCTTCCTCACTTTCTATGAATATGATGCAGTAATTTCCGGGGATACGCAGTATATAGAGGCCTGCGAAATTTCGAAGGTACTTTAGCTTTATTAATATTTTTATCTAACTCCTTAACTTAAAGATGTGATTTCATGGAGTCTGATTCAAAAGCACAAATTCCTCATTTGGCAGTAGCTACCCTGCTTCTGATTCTCCTAGTAGCTGCAGTTTATTTCCTCCCCCAGCTTCAGGAGGCAGTCCAACCGCAGCCCCCCGAAGAGGAGCAGGAGCTTTCATTCGAGGAATTTGAGGACATAATACAGAATGCAGAGGTGATTTCCATAGTTCAAGATTTGAGGGGGGCACCTGAGAATGCATCAAGAAAGGCAATTCAGGATTGTGCGGTAAACCTGGCATTAAGCGTGGGTACGTTGATGGCTGAATTGGGAAGAGAGCTTCAGGTAGGAGTTGATTTGAAAACCTATTCTTTTGATAAGGGGGATGTGTGTTATGCCTATGATTCTTCTATTAAAACAGTGCAGGAATGCGAGGCTGAAATCAATGGAACTTATGCACTCATAGTGAAATACGGGAGCGCTTCCACAACCTTCTACAGAACCCGCACTGTGATAACCACTAATAAGTATTATGGTTCAGCATGTTTCATAACCGTACAGCCGCCGGAAGTGGAGCCAGAGCCTGTAGAAATTGAACCGAATACAACAATTGACACCTCCAATCTGACCGTTGATGAAATCTATCAGCTCTGCACCTACCGCGATTATTGTGCTTCCTTGGGTGCTGGAAGTGCTGAGCAGGAGTGCTTGAGAGCAGCAGGAACTGACCTTTCAGGGGATCCGAGATGCTGCTTTGGTGTACACAATCATACAGTACGCGACAGGTGCATAGAGAGTGGTGCAGCAGTGCTTCATGGAGTTGGAGAGGACTATTGCCAATTCATAAATTCAGATGAAATACGGGATTCGTGCTATTACAGGTACGGAACCATTTATGAGCATGCAGAGTACTGTGAGTTCATACAGAATGCAACCCTCAAAGAAGAATGCCTTGCTGAGAGCGAGGAGAATTCTTAAAGCGTTTTGAGCGCATGCGGAAGCGCTTCTATAATGTCTGAAGCAATTAGCGAGTTCTCCAATTTCTTATATGCAAGATCGCCCGCAAGCCCGTTCAAATAAGCTCCAAGGCACGCTGCTCTGAAGTGAGAATGGCCTGTTGCAAGCATCGCACCCACTATTCCAGTAAGCGTATCCCCGCTTCCACCGCAGGTCATACCTGCATTTCCCGTTTTATTAATTGCAATCTTCTCACCATCTGAAATCACATCAATTTTTCCTTTAAGTATTACAGTTGCTTCAAGCTCGGCTGCAAGCGCCTTCACCTGCTCGCACCGTTCCCCAATCTCTTCATGCGGCATCTTGCCCGAAAGCCGTTTGAATTCAACAACATGTGGGGTATAAACCGCTCCCTTCTTCTTCACAGCCCCTATGCAATCCGCATCTATAACTAACTCCTTTTTCCATCTCTCACCAATCCTTGAGGCAGCATCAAGCACGCTCTTCTCCTTGGTCAGTCCATTGCCTATTACCAGCGCATCCGTTTTTTCAGAGAGTTCATTTACCACATCAAAAGCGCTTTCATTCAATCTCTCTCCCTGATAGCTCCAGACCATAAGGTCAGGCGAATAGCCTGCAATGGTGGGTGCAACTGCCTCTGGAGCAACTATGTAAACCAAATCAGCACCTGAACGATAGGCAGCCAGTCCTACCAATGCAGGTGAACCATAATATTTGGAGCTGCCTCCAACTATGGCTAATCTTCCATTTTGCCCCTTGTGAGAATCAGGTGATCTGGGCTTAAGATATTCGCGAGCCTTTGAGCTTTTAAGCTCGATTGGTTTCAACAAATCACTTTACCAGAATTCCGTTCACAACCCCGTCCTGCCCTGTTCTGCTCGTAACCTTTACCTTTCCCAGTTCCGTATCTATGATTGCGCCTTTTGTAATTATGTTCTGGCGCGCATAGTGGCGGTTGTCAGGGGTTTCGATAACAGTTCTTATCTTGGCCCTCTTCACTTTTCCGGCCTCAGCAACTACATTGGCATAAGCAACCTGCTTCAGCTTAACCTTCTTCCCATTGCCCCTTCTTCCCACCAGCACGCGCACTTCCTTCTCCTCTGCTACTTTTGGCGCAGTGAATTCTCCGCCCACATGCCGCAGCTTCTTATCCTGGTGCTTTCTCCTTTTGCCTCCAGTACCTCCCTTCTTTCTCAATCCTCTTCCATGATAAACTCTCATCTAAATCATCCCGAAACTACGCCTATATGCCTCCTCTATTCCTCGGGCAAGTCTATTAAACCTTACTTCCTTCCGTACTTTATATAAAGCACTGCCCCGAGCGCTCCAAACAGCGGGAAGAGTATGAGCCTTGAAATTAGGGTGAATGCGCCGAAAAGGAGGTCAAGGTCATTGTCAACTCCCATCCCATTCAGCGCAAGCATTGTAACCTCTGAGCTCCTCGCACCTGCAATTTCAATTATTGCCTCGCCTATGAATACTATTGCCACAAAGCTAACCAGAAGGGAAACTATTGCTCCCACCGCTCCTGCAAATGCGCCTATCTTAGCAGCTTCACGCGTATCCAGCGTGCTTTTAACAGGCGATTCTGCAAGCAGGAGGAAGGCTGCAAGGATTCCTCCTGCAAACCATACAGGCATGCATATGTTTATGAGAGGAATTCCCATCAAAACCCCCATCGCAATTCCACCTGCAACTGCGGGAGTAACGAGATCAGCACCCTTCATTTCCATCTTTGGCAATCGAATGCTTGGCTGCCTTTGCTGAATGGGCTGCACGGGCTGCTGAATCCTCTGTACGCTTCTCTTCTGCTCCTCCTCCATCTGTTCCTCGGTTGGCAATGAGCAAAATGATTTGTCAGCACGAACAACCGTCTTGTCGCTCGAAGGCAGGCGCGGGGTGTATATGCTCTGGGAAGGTGGGCTTTCCGCGGGTGCCTGACCGCGCGGAGCAGGCCCAAGCCCCTTTTCCTGCATCTCTATAGCACTGTCTATTGAAAACACGCAGTCAGGAGGTGCCTGCGAAGGCGAGGGCTTGGTTGCGCTAACGCTTACCCAGTCTCCCTTATTATGATCCCAAATTGCCCACTTAAAACCTAGTTTTTTAGCTCCTTTAAGGTCTATGGTCATGCCCATCACTCTTTTCCGCATCTGGCCGCTATAATGCATCACCTGATTGCCTTAATAAACGTTATCTTTTCCAAGAGCCCGCACCATATACGGTCCTTCTAGCCTATAGCCAAATTTCCTATAATATTCTCTTACTCCAACCCCGCTTATAACTGCAATTTTAGCATAGTCGAATTCCTCATGTGCAAGTCTCTCCGCCTCCTTCAAAAGCCCAGCTCCAATTCCCTTATGCTGCACCTCCCCCCTTTCTCCTATAGGCAATGCCCTTCCATAAACATGAAGCTCCCTTATCAACGCAGCATCCATCAACTCCGCTCTATGCGGTCTGTTCGGAATGCGAAGCCTAAGAAAGCCTGCAAGCGCATCCACCTTCTGATGTTCACATGAAAGAAAGATTTCAGTTCCCTCTGAAGCCCTGTAATCAATACGCTTGAGCTCAAGCTCCTGCCCTTCATAGCCAATCCCACGCAACCCCATCTCCCTGCACCTTATGCACCTGCACCTGATTCCAAGCTCCTTTCTTTTGCTCTTCACCATCTGCCTCAAATTCCCGTGCTTAACTCCTGCAGCTATCAGATTTGCAGGTATGTCGCGCTGGATGCGCATAATGCGCACATAGGGCGGAATGTATTTACTCGCCTTTGCTATAATCTCAGCAGCCGTCTCACTATCATAAGGCTCATACTCGCCCCTCTTCCACTCTTCATAAAGCCCAGTTCCTTCAAGTACCAGGCATGGATAGATTTTCAGCATGTCCGGCCTGAACCTCTCATCCTCAAACAGCCTCTTGAAATAGTTCAAATCAGCTTTTTCATCCGAGTACAGGCCGGGCATCATATGATAGCACACCTTGAGCGCAGAATCCTTGAGAATGCGCGTAGCATCCACCACATCCTGCAGGGTATGCTGCCTTTTGGTGCGCCTGTAAATTTCATCGCTAAGTGCCTGAACTCCTAATTCAACCCGGGTGGCACCCATGCTCAAAAGCTCATCCACCTGCCTTTCCTTTGCCCAGTCCGGCCTGGTTTCAAATGTGATTCCAACTGCCCGTACGTCTGCATTTTCATTCCCCTTAAGCGCCTCCTCCACTCTCTCGCTCTTGCCCCTATTCATCGCATCTATGCATCCCTTTACAAACTTCCTTTGATATTCGCGCGGCTGGGAGTTGAAGGTGCCTCCCATGATTATGAGCTCGCATTTTTCAACATCATGCCCTATCTGCCTCAGTGCATCCAGCCTTGCCTTCACCTGTGAATAGCCGTCAAATTGATTCTGCCTGCCTCTAAGGGAAGCAGGCTCATAGCCCGTATAGCTCTGGGCTGCATTCTCGCCCCGCGGGCAGTAGGTGCACCTTCCGTGAGGGCAGCCGCTTATAGTCATTACAGCTATTGGAGCAATACCGGAAAGCGTCCTCATTTTCCTTATTTTCAGCAGTTCACTTATCTTTTCACTTCTCCTGCTTTTTGGAATCTGTGCAAGCATTTCGGAATTTCTCAAAACGCCTTCAAGC
>QMVF01000025.1 GCA_003660965.1 Microcaldota archaeon | reverse complement strand
GCCCATGTCCTACCAAGCTAGACTACGGCCGCATAAGAACCTACGGTTCTTATTATCTCCCTTTTAAGTTGTCTACGGTTCTTATTATCTCCCTTTTAACTTGTCTACGGTTCTTACAACCTTCTTACTTTCGTTGGGCAGCATTATCTTAATTTCTGGCTTCTTAAATGTACAAAAATGTGCATAAAACCATAGGTTTGGACAATGTGGTGGGTTTTTATACCCCAAATTCCATAAGAAGTATGGAGGAACGAAGGACTGGATGAAAACGTAAAGCAGCCGGAAAGGGATTTGCATGGTGATGAGCCAACGCAGCCCACACAAAAAGAAGGTTCTACCTACTTTTAAGGATACAAGCGGGCCTGATAGAAACATTTCAAATAAGCTTATGGATGATAAGCCTGTGAATAGAAAGCAATTTCTTAAAAACCTTGATGAGCGGATGAAGCGGCTTGCAGACAAGATCCATGAATGCCATTTGGATCTGGTGCTTGATATGCAGATAACTCTGGAAGGAGTGGCCCTTGCAAATGGATGGGCAAATGAGATAGATGTGGGATTTGGGAGAGTGCAGGAAGCGTTTGAAGGTGTACGTAGGGAATCTGCAAATGTTGCAAGAGAGCTATCAGAAGGGCTTGCCGATCTTTCACTTGCAGAGGTAATAAGAATTATGGAGCATATAGAGCTTCAGAGCTCCAGAAGCCAAGAGTGGCTTGAAGTGCACGTTATAAACCCTTATCAGGCGCCTGAAAAACTAAGGCCGGTTGAAGAGTTTACGATTGAAGAGCAGGGCAAGGCAGTGAAACGGCTTTCTGAAGAGCAGTGGCTTGAACTCATGATTGGAGTTGTGGAGCGCGGAGAGCGCATGGCATATGCAGAACCTGTGAGAGATATGGATAGGAAGTCGTTTCTGGCTGCATATTCTGAGCTTGTGCGCATGGAAATCGATTTTGTAGTGAAGAATGTGTTGGAGCAGGTGTGTGGTGAAAATTATTTAAGAGAAGGTAGATTGTTTGCTGAAATTATACAGGGTTTGAAAGTAGAGTATGGAGGGAAAGACAGGATGGGCGGAACGGGAGCTGCCTAACCGTACATCGGTCCCAGGGTGCTTGCCTTCTTGTATTCTTCATCTGCTCCCTTTGCCTGCTCAAGTAGCTTTTTTACGTTCGATTCTATTTCCTTGCCCTGCTTTACCAATTCCTTCGTATTTATCTTCAGATTCGTGACTTCTGAAAGTGCATCTAGAACCATTGCCGCGCCCTTTGGATCCATGTAATCAGCATGAGCTTCTGAAAGAAGAGAAATGGCTGGGAACTTCTTGGTTGCGCATTCCGCTAAAAGAACTCCGCTTACACCTGTTGTTACGCCTTCGCGTATAAGTTTCACTCCTTTTTTCTTCAGCATCTTACCAAGATCAGATGTGCTGGCTATCCCATATACCGAGTCCTGCTCGCCCTTTATGTTTATTCCGCCGAGCGAAAGTATTTGTTTAGCCTTACGCCTCTCAGCCCATGCAAGTATTTCATGTGAAAGAGGATAGATGGTTTTCATTGGAATTATGAGTTCTGAAAAAAGAACCACCAGATTGTGTTTTTTGGATTTGTACATTCTGGCGGGATGAAGGGGTGTGTAATTGTGAACTGATGAGATAGGGGAGAATTGTTCGCTTGTAACATAGCCAAAGAACTCCATGTTCAGATGCTCTACCAAAAAGTTTGCAGCTATGGTTCCCACCAAGCCTATTCCGGGAAAGCCTTCAACCAGATAGGGGGATTTGAGATTGAATTTGCCGGACTCCACGATTTTTACAGCCATGCTCTCAGATGGAAGTCAAGGTATTTAAGCTAGCTGGTTCAGGCAAAAGATGAGAAGAGAGGGTAAGTGCGGGCAAGATGGAATAAGAAGAGTGAGAGGGGTGCAAGCGCAAGGGCATAGGGAAGGAAGTGCCTCCAGCCGCCCTCTATCTGCGCTATAAGAAGTGCGGATAGAAGCGAGTAGATGAGCACATAGGCGGGGGCCGCATCAGCAACTGTTGCTTGAATCTGCTCAGATTGATTGGGAGCTCCGTCAAGTGAGAAGGAGAGGTCTAGGCCCAGAATGGCTCCCAAAAGGGTGCCAAGAATCAGTGGTACGAGAACTGCCCCGGCAAGTAAGGTGTATTTTTGAAGTGAAAATGCCGCACTTCTTTCCCGCATAAGGGAGAATACTGAGAGCATGTCATCAGCTGCTTCCTTTAGCAAAGAGTATGCGTCATTTCCAAGTGAATAGCCCTCAGATATCAGCCTTAAAGAGCGTTGTAGAAGAGATGAATGGTTCCTGCGTGCCATGGATTCGAGAGCAGAGGGGATGCCCGATCCTCCGCGCACACTGTTTCTCACCTGAGCAAACTCCTCTGAAAGCAAGCCATAGCCGGCAGTTGAAAGGGAATTCAGCATCTGCTCTATTCCGCCTCCGCGTTCCAAGGAAGAGGCTTGCAGAAGTGCATCTGGAAGATATCTTTCCAACTCATCTGTTCTCCTTTGTAGCAGATAATGGAGGTGGAAGTAATAGACGAATGGGAGCAGGAATGCAACTATTGCGAGAACTGGCCGGTTGTAGAAGATGGAAAGAAGGGAGATGAAAAGGCAGGCAAAGAAGAGCAGGGAAAGCCTGCATTTCAAGGAGTTTGGATTGATTCCTGCTGCCTTTCCCAAGCAGGTGAATTCGGCTGTGGAAAGAGGAGGAGGGAGCAGGCCTTGCTTGTGTTTGAAGGGAGAGCCCAGGGAAATGTATGCTATTATTGAAAGGTCAAATAAAGGGAAGAGCACTAGGAAGAGAAGCCAGATTTCAAGAGGCTCTACGGATAGGGAAAGGAAGGAAGAGCCCACCAATAGATAGGCTAGAAGCAGGGAGGGAACTATGCAGGCAACTGCTATGAACAGCAGGGAGGCAAGTGCAAGGCGTGAGGAAAAGCGGCGGGCATTTGATAATTGCTGGGATAAAAGATCGTCGGAGAGCATCTTCAAAGAATCTGAAGAAGAGCCCTGCGTATAAAGCGAGGAGATGTTGTTCATTGCGCGCTTGTAGGTGATTGAATCAACCCTTTCTGCAGAGGCTGAAAGTGCTTCCTTCAGCCCCGCGCCCCGCCTTACATCTGCAAGAATCAAGGAAAACTCTGGAGAGGATGCGTAATCTGAGGATGCTAGATTTTCAAGAGCCTTTTCAAAGGAGAGCTGCATGCTCAGTTGAGATGCCAGGGAGCGAAGTGCTTCGGGAAGATCGCTCTCTATGATAAGAGCCCGCCGTCTCTTCATCACGGATGGATAGCGCCTGAAAGCAAATAGGAGCAGGGAGAAAAGCAAGAGGGAATAGGCTATGGAGAGCGGGCCTGAAGAGATGGTTAGGAGAAGACAGGCAGAGGAGAAGAGGAGGGAGAGAAGAAGGGCCGTGCCGAGATAAGAGCGAGCATCCCAGTCTAACTGCGCCTGCTTGAGATCGCGGGCAGTATTTCGAATGCTGGCTGTATCAAAGACCTGTGAAAGGGAGTCAAACAGGCCCGTTGGCTCACCTCACTTTTTCCAGAATGAATTTACCCTCCTTATCGGGCTTTTTCTTTTTGATTTTTATGGGGCTGTGTAGGGAGGTCATTGATTCGAACAGGTGGTCGAAGCGCGAGCGAAGCGCACTGTCCCGGTATTTTCCAAGAGATAGCATCACATAAAGGCCTGTGGAAACGCCTATGAGCATGTATAAGATTGTAAAGAGCTTGCTCTTGTCATTGGTCGGAGTGAGATCGCCGTAGCCCACTGTGGTGATTGTGGATGCTGCAAAGTAGGCTGCGTCTATCCAGTCCCAGCCTTCAAGATCATGGTATACCACTATGGCAGTTATGAAAAGTATTGAGAGAAGGGCGAGTGCGTAAATTATTTCTCTGTCCATGTTAAACCATTGCACAAGGAATATATAAAACTGTTCGGAATAAAGGAAGGGCATGAGAATCCTAATTACGGGAGCAGCAGGCCTGTACGGGGTGCACCTAGTTGACGATCTGCTCGGGGCAAAGGGAGTGGAGAAGATAATAGGGGTTGATGATTTTTCGCGCTCGTTTTTAGTAAAGGATCCGTTTGAGCTTGTAAGCAGAAGAAAGGAGTTTGAAGGGAAGTTCGAGCTTCGCAAGATGAAGTTCTATGATTTGGAAGTTGCGGATTTTGAGAAGGTGGATGTAGTAATTCATCTTGCCGCTTCCATATCGATTCCGGAATCGATGGAGGATGGGAAGGCTGAAGTTTACTTCAAGAATAATGAGTATGGAACCTTTATGCTCATGCAGAAAATGTTGAGAACTAAGAAATGGCCGCTTATGATCTATGCCTCCTCTCCTGAAGTATATGGGGATGCAATATACACCCCCATGGACATAAACCACCCCATGCTTCCCAGAAGCATATATGCAGTAACCAAGCTTGCTGCTGAAAAGCACTGTAGTGCAATGAATTACTGGTACAAATATCCTGTAGTTATAATCAGAAACTTCAACACGTATGGAGAGAACCAGAGTGTGCTGGGAAATAGTGCTGTTGTTGCAAATTTCATATACCGCGCTCTGAAAAATGAAAACCTAGTAGTCCATAATGAGGGAAAGCAAGGGAGGGACTTCCAGTATGTAAAGGATGCAGTGCGGGCATATACGCTGGTTGCACAAAAAGGAGAGGAGTTAAGCGGCTTGGTTTTCAACATAGGTACGGGTGAGCAGATAAGCATATTGAATTTGGCGAAAAAGATAATTGAAATTTCGGGGTCTGATTCTGAAATTGTTTTCCAGAAGGGGAGGAGTGCGGACATAAAGGCATTGGAGGCAGATTATTCATTGATCAGAGAAAAAACTGGTTGGAAGCCGAAGTATACGCTTGATCAGGGCTTGAAGAGAACCATAGACTGGTACAGGAAGGTGTTGAAATGAAGGTTCTGGTTACGGGGGGTGCAGGCTTTATAGGAAGGTGGACTGTGAAAAGGCTTCTCGAGCGTGGAGAGGAAGTAGTGGTTTTGGATGATTTATCTAATGGCTCTGGGAAGAATTTGGAGGAATTCAAGGGTAAAGTTGAGCTTATCAAAGGGAATGTTGCTGATGGAAAGGCAGTTGAGAAGCTTTTTGATGAACGCGGGTTTGGGCTATGCGTTCATCTTGCAGCCCAGATCAATGTTCAGAAGAGTATAGATGATCCAGTTACTGATTTCAGAAGCAATGTGATTGGAACCCATAATGTGATGGAAGGGTGCAGGAAGCACAAGGCAAAGAGCGTGATTGTGAGCACCTGCATGGTGTACGATACTGCGGGAGGCGTCGCCATAAATGAAGAGCACCCTGTAAAGCCAGCCTCACCGTATGCGGGCTCAAAGCTTGCTGCAGAAGAAATCGCGCTTTCATATTACCATGCATACAAGCTTCCGGTGGTTGTATTAAGGCCCTTCAACACATATGGCCCATATCAGAAGAGCAATATGGAGGGAGGAGTTGTAACCATTTTCCTTCAGAAGCAGATGAAGGGAGAGGAGCTCAGAGTATTTGGAAGCGGGGAGCAGACTCGTGATTTGCTTTATGTTGAGGATTGTGCTGAGTTTATAGAAACCGCATGTTATTCAGATGCTGCAGTTGGGCAGATATTCAATGCTGGCTCTGGAGAGGACATAAAAATCAAGGAGCTTGCAAACATGATTGCGGGGGAGAAAGGCAGGGTGGCATTTGTTGAACACCATCACCCGCAGAGCGAGATAATGAAATTGTTATGTGATTATTCCAAGGCAAGGAAGTTGCTTGCTTGGAAGCCGCGCACTAGTCTGAAGGAGGGAATAGAAAGGACTCGAGAATGGCTCGAGGGTGGAAGCTTATGAGAATTGCAATCACTGGTGGAAGTGGCTTTATTGGAAAACATCTTCTAAAAGAGCTTGAGGGAAAACATGAAATAAGACTTCTTGCTCATCAAACCGAACTTCCTAGGCTAAAAGGTGTTGAAGCAGTAGAAGGCAGTGTTTTGAAAAAGAGCTCATTGAAGCCATTATGCAAGGATACGAAAATTGCAATTCACATGGCTGCTGCCTTTGATGCAAGTGCTGACAGGCTCGTTGAAATAAATGCGCAGGGCACATCTAATTTCATAGATGAGTGCATTGAGGCAGGAGTAAAAAGATTCATACTCTTCTCAAGCGCGGCAGTTTATGGAGAGGTGGAAGGAGGGGCTCCTACTGAAAGTTGTGAATTGAAGCCAGATACGCCGTATGGAAGGGCGAAGAAGATGGCAGAGGAGATTGTTGAAAGGAGGGTTGAGGAAGAGGGGATGAGCGTGGTTATTCTAAGGTTGACAAACGTTTACGGGCCTGGAGGAAGGGGCGTGCTTACCAAGTATGTGCAATCTGTTCTTGCAGACAAGCCTGTGATTTTGCAGGGAGATGGAATGCAGGAGAGGGATTTCATTTACGTTGAGGATGTGGTGAAAGCAGTAATCAAAGTTCTTGAGAAGGAGGAAAAAGGGGTTGAGAAATTCAACATATCAAGCGGAAGAAAGATTTCCTTGAAAAAACTTATAGAGCTTGTTGAAAAGGTGCTTGGAAAAAAAGCAAAGGTAAAGAAAGAGCCTGAAAGGCAGGGTTCTGTAAAATGCCTGTGGGCAGATAATTCCAAGGCAGAAGAGGTGCTGGGCTGGAAGCCTAAAGTGGGATTGGAAGAGGGCATAAGGAGGAGTGCGGGGAAGAGCTAGCCGAGCAGGGCGCGCTTTAAGGAGTAAAGGGTCATTGAACCGTAGATTCTAATTGCACGCGGAAGGCTGTTAAGAACCGAGCCTTTTTTTCTTATGAAGGGAACTGTTATTGGAACTTCTGCTATGCGCAAATTATGTAAGCGGGCGTTGTAGAGAAGTTCGAGCTCCAGATTAAACCCTGTTTCCTTCAGTCCCTTGAATTTGCCCTTCCTGAGTGCGCGATAGCCGGAGATCGGATCTGTTATGCATGGGCCACGCATGCAAGTTATGGCGCTGAGAAGCATGTTCGCAATATTTCGATGAACAGGCATCTCGTTTTTTTGAAGAAATCTACTTCCTATAACCATATCATTTGACTCCAGAGCTTCCAGTAGTTTGTCAGCCTCTGCAGGATCGTGTTGATTGTCCCCATCCATAAGAACCACTGTGTCGGTTTTGGCAGCATCAAGCCCTGTGCGTATGGCTGCGCCCTTGCCCCTATTAACTTCGTGCTTGACTACCTGCACCCCTAATGATTCAGCTATTTCATGAGTGTTGTCGCTGCTGCCGTCATCAACTACTAGGATGTTTTTCTTTGGAATTTGGGTTGGCATGCGCTTCAGAAGCCTTGCTAGATTCTCTCCTTCATTATATGCTGAAATGATTATGGTGAACATATGCCCACGCGAAGTTCGGATTATCATGGAAGCTATTTATAGCTTCAAGTAGCTAGCTTGCCGCAGTGGTTGAATGTTGAGGGAAATGGGGCTTTGGGAGAGGAGAGGCCTTCTTGCAGCTGTATTTCTTCTATGCCTAATCTCTGCTCTAATAAACATAGCGTTCTCAGATCATTTGAGAACTGAAACCATAGCCACCAGAGCGTACTGGCTTATCGGCGGAACCTTAATTGTTCCCCTGCTCGTTCTGCTCGGGCTGAAAGTTCAGGAGCATATGCCGAGGACGTTCGGCTTTTTTGAAAGGCAGTGGAAAAGGAATGGGTTGTGGTTGGTGCTTCTGCTGGGAGTTATTGGAGGGCTGGCTGCTATTTGGTTCTTAGGCGCATTCAGCGGCGAGACGATAAGGCATTCGGATTACGTATACCACCATTACCGATCAACCTATATGGCAGAAGAGCTGATTCCAGAGCATGCAGCACTTACTGGCTGGAACCCTTATTTCTTTGGGGGATATCCTATGATATTCTACCCTGTGGTTCAGTCGGCAATACCTGCATTGCTCAATGTGGTCAGCGGAAACCTGCTTTCAATTTCCCTGCTCACGTATGCATTGATATTCTTTGCCTATGCGATTCAACCATTTCCAATTTACATGCTTGCCAATAGAATGGGGGTGAGCAGGAGGGAGGCGCTGCTGGTTGCTGCAGCCGCAGTAGGCCTGAGCCTTGCATTCACGGTTATGCTCTACGGAGGGATAGGAACCGCGCTTGCCCTCCCCCTATCTGCGCTTTCAATCTATTACCTGATAGGCTATTTGAACAACGGCAAATTGAGGGAGCTTGCTGCCTGTGGACTTGTATTCGGAGCTGTGGTGGCAACTCAGTTTTTGACTGCAGTGGGGCTTGGAATTGGAATTGCGCTCATGCTTTTTATGAAAGCAGGTGCGAACGCAAGGAAAATTCTTGGTGCAGTAGGAATTGGAATTGTAATAGCAGCAATTGGAATGGGTGCTTCGGCATTCTGGCTCCTTCCCGTTATTGATGCATATATGCAGGGAAATGTGGTTTCATCTGTTCAGTATGCACTCTATGACCTTCCTTCGGACTGGGCTTCGGTTAGCAACGCAGTTGCGAATTTGATAAATGTGAATCACTTTACTGTGTTTGCTTGGTTTTTCATAGCATTGGGCTACTTGGCAGCTTACAAACAGAGAAGTGGCATCTACATGCGATGGGCATTTCTGTTTCCGCCCCTTCTTTTCATAATAATAATCATAGGCGGCCTGCCGGGAATGCCTTTGAGGGATTTGCAGCTGTTCCATCTTTCTTCAATAATGATG
>QMVF01000024.1 GCA_003660965.1 Microcaldota archaeon | reverse complement strand
CCTACACTCCGCCTGAAGAGGAACAGGGCTTCTTTGACTGGCTGAATGAGCTCATAAGAAGCTTCCTTGCAATCTTCGGAATCGGCTCTGCCTGAACTTTCACCCGCACCCATGCCTCAAACCGCTTTTAATGGCTTCCCACGCTCAATTCAACCATGGCTAAGGTGGATTACAGCAGGCACCCGCTCTTCAAGCGCATAGATTTGGCTGAACTGCAGAAAATGCAGGAGCGCGAGCACCTCTTCGGCCCAACCCCTCCCAATGTTTTCGTGGGCAGGGTGGGCTATCCAAACATCAACTGGGGCCCGCTGGTTTCAGTCGAACACTCGAACAGCGGAATGCTTGACAATCCAGCAAAATGGTATGGAATGGATTATGCGCGGATAATCGAGATGCAGATTTCAATGGTAAGGAGCAAGACCAAGTCAAACATTTATGAAAAGCCGCGCACCCTGGAGCGAGTGCAAGAAGGCGTGATGTCTGTAAAGCCCGTGGATGCAGAGCTCACATTCAAGCGCAAGCCCCGCTTCCATCTAGCATTTTCAAACTACTTGCAGCCAATGGGCTCGAGCGCACCTCTTAAGGAGTTCAAGGTATGCGACAACCCTGCAATTCCGAAGAAGGTTGATGAGGTGGTTGAGGAGCGCGTGCGCGCAACTGAAGCTGCGAGCGAGCTTTATGCAGATGGCCATGACGTTTATTATCTCACCCGCCTGCTTTCAGCAGGCATACTGGGAAGGGAAAAGGCGCGCAAGCTAGTGCCAACGCGCTGGTCCATAACTGCCGTAGATGATATGATTGCAAAGCAGCTAATGGAGCGCATACGCACCTACCCGGAAGTTCCAGATTACCAAGTCTACACAGCCAACTTCCTGTACAACCATTTTGAAATTCTGCTAATGCCAGGCAGATGGGAGTATGAGCAGTTCGAAGCTTGGGAGCCGGGCAGCTTCTGGGATGAAGGAAAGCGCACCTACAACATAGAGCACGAGTACGAGCCCTTTGAGGGCCGCACCAGATATGCAGAGGAGGAAGGCGGGGGCTATTATGCAGGTAGGCTTGGAGTTGTGGAAGCACTCGAAAAGCGCAGAAGGCAGGCGCGCGTTGTAATTTTCAGAGAAATTGGGCAGGAGTACAACGTGCCTGTGGGGGTGTGGGAAGTAAGGCAAAATGCACGGCACGCAATGAGCTCAATGCCAAAGCGCTTCTCAACTCTCTCAGATGCTTTAGAGCACCTTTCAACCAAGCTAAAAATTCCGCTAAGCGAATACAAGCGCAGGAGCCGCATCTTGCCTCAAGCAAGGCTTAGCGACTTCTGAATATTTTTAATAGCCTACATCGAAAGCAATGCATGGAGCAAAAGGGCCTTACCACCGAGCAGGCTAGCAAAAGGTTTGAAAAGTACGGGCCGAACAAGCTGCGCGAGCTTCCCAAGCCTCCTGCCTGGCAGAAGTTTTTGGAGCAGTTCAAGGATGTGATGATACTTCTGCTTCTAGTAGCAATCGTATTTTCCGCATTTCTAGGCGAGCTTCTGGATGCAGCCGCAATTGCATTCATAGTGCTATTTAACGCAGTCTTTGGCTACTTACAGGAGCGCAAGGCAGAGCAGTCGCTTGAGGCTTTGAAGAAGATGGTCTCGCCCCAGGCAACCGTGATAAGGGACGGGGAAGTGCAGGATATTGAGGCGCACTTGGTAGTGCCCGGTGATTTGCTAGTGCTCGAGCCAGGTGATGCAGTGCCTGCAGATGCAAAGCTGGTTGAAAGCATGAATTTGAAGGTTGATGAGAGCGCGCTTACTGGTGAGAGCGTGCCGGTGCTCAAAAAGGAGGATGAAGAGGTTTTCATGGGCACAATAGTTACCCATGGTAAGGCATATGCATCAGTTCATTCAACTGGAATGAATACGCGCTTTGGCAATGTAGCAAAACTGGTTCAAACAGTTGAGCGCGAAAACACTCCGCTCTCCTACCAGCTTGAAGACATGGGCAAGCAACTAACGCTTGTTGTAATTGCAATTTCAATTCTGGTATTCCTCATGAACTGGAGGCTTGGATTGAGCTTCATAGACTCATTTCTAATAGCCGTAGCACTTGCAGTTGCAGCTGTGCCTGAGGGTCTGCCCGCAATAGTTACCATAAGCCTTGCGCTTGGAATGCAGAAGATGGCCCAGAAGTATGCGATTGTAAGGAAGCTGAAGGCTGTTGAAACTCTGGGCTCTACAACTGTGATCTGCTCAGATAAGACCGGTACGCTTACGCGCAATGAGATGATGGTGAGAAAGCTTTTCGTAAACGGAAAGATGTACAATATAAGCGGAGCAGGCTATGAGCCAAAGGGCGAGTTTACACTTGATGACAAGAAAATCAAGCCAATGGAAAACGACGATCTGGAAACAGCAATGCGTATCTCACTGCTCTGCAACTCAGCACACCTACACCGCGAGGAAGGAAGGTTCAGCATAATAGGAGATCCGACTGAAGGTGCGCTTGTAGTTTTGGCAAACAAGGGAGGTATGGACAGGGAGGATGAATTGAAGCGCTACAAGCCAGTTTCAGAACTGACCTTTGATTCAGAGCGCAAGCGCATGACTACAATTCACAAGCATATGGGTTCTTTAATAGCGCTTACCAAGGGTGCACCCACCAGCGTTCTGCGCCTGTGCAAGAAGAGATTGAAGAACGGGAAGGAGGTGGCATTCAGCAAGGAGGAGCGCAAGCGCATAGAGGCAGTCAATGATGATCTGGCTCAAGATGCCTTCCGCGTTCTGGCACTTGCCTACCGCAAGCTTCCAAAAAACACAAAGCTTGAAATCAAGTCAGTTGAAAAGGAACTCATATTTGTAGGCTTGGTTGCAATGATAGACCAGCCACGCACAGAAGCAAAGAATGCCATCGGAGTATGCAGGCAGGCAGGAATGAGAGTTGTGATGATTACTGGCGATCAGCCAATAACAGCAAAGGCCATTGCAAGGGAGCTTGGACTGGATACATCTAACGTGATTACGGGCGAGCAGCTAGATAAAATCGGGGATCAGGAGCTTTCCCACCTTGCAAGTTCCACCCATGTATATGCAGGCGTTTCACCCCAGCATAAACTGCGAATTGTAAGCGCACTTAAGAGCATGGGCGAGGTGGTAGCAGTGACTGGGGATGGGGTGAATGATGCACCTGCGCTCAAGCGAGCTGACATTGGGGTTGCCATGGGCATTACGGGTACAGATGTTTCAAAAGAAGCAAGCGATATGGTGCTCACTGATGACAATTTTGCCACTATAGTGAATGCAGTGCATGAGGGAAGGAGAATTTACGATAATATAAGAAAATCAGTCTACTACTTGCTAAGCGGAAATGTGGGGGAAATATTTGCAATTCTTATAGGTGCGCTTGCAGGCCTTCCCGTACCTTTGGTACCAATTCAAATTCTGTGGGTGAACTTGCTTACAGATGGCTTCCCTGCAATTGCAATGAGCATAGACCCTGCTGCTGAAGGCATAATGAAGCGAAGGCCCCGCGATCCGAACATAAACATTCTTGATGCTAAGTACTTTTCAAATGTGCTTGCAGTGGGCCTTATAGTTGGTATGGTTGTACTTGCCGCCTTCTTCTTAGACTATGATGGTACTAATTTGGGTCATGCGCGCACTATGGCCTTCACTGCACTGGTTCTAATTGAAATAGCCCTTGCCTTCTCCCTGCACACGCGCAAGCTCTTCTTCCTTGACCTGCTTTCAAACAAGTACCTCTTCCTTGCAGCTGCAGGCTCGCTCCTTCTGCAACTGGCTGCAGTTCACCTTGCAGTGCTCCAGCCAATATTCCACACAACAGACATCACGCTCAATGAATGGCTGCTTCTAGGAGGGGCTGCGCTGGTAGTGCTTGCATTCACTGAACTGAAGAAAGTGATTACAGGGCACGGGGTAATCTCGCAGGATGTTTAGGCCTTTGGAAGCCTAGCAAGCGCAGTTTCTGCCCGCTTCAGCAGTTCCTTAGCTCCATTTGCTTCCCATAAACTTTTAGCCTTGTTTGCATAATTCTTTGCATCCTGGTACATTGCACGCGCCAGCTCCTGCTTTTCCTCCCACTTGCCTCGTGAAATTGCTTCTCCAGCCTCTGCTTCAAAAATCCCGCCAAGCTCGATCTTGATTTCAGCGGCCCAGGTCAATATCGCATAGTCCGAAGGATCATTTTCAACCCACGGCTTAAGAACTTGGAATCTGAGCATCTGTATCTTCGAATCATCCGAATCCTTTAACAGCTCGGAAAGATTTTCTGCAAGTCTCAGCCACTTGAATTCCATCTGCTGCAGTTCCCTTTCCTTATTCACCTCAAATTCCTCATTGGATTTGTGAGCTAGGAATTCCATGGCATTCCTTGGAGTAAGAAGCAGAATATGCGCTGCCTCATCCTCTCCAAAGTAGTCAACAAGCCTTTCCACCACTTCCGCCTTGCCCTCATTTCCATTCTGGCTCATAATTCTCTGGGCAGTAATCGCAAGCCCCACCTCATCGATAAGTTTGTTCCCAGGTAAAAGGTACTTTGGACCGCCTTTCATGAGCCTGTCAAAAAATATCCTATTAACAGTTCCATCGATACCTGTACAGCCCTTCTCCGGGCCTCTTCCCTTAAACAGCCTATGCTTTCTGAACTGAGCAGCATCGATCTGCCTATCGTTTATCGGCCTACCTCTTATAGCAAAAGTCATTCAATGCACCTCGCTGAGAATGAGACTTGTCTATGCTCTACGAATCTTTTAAGCTTAATCTACCTTTTGCCAAACAGGCCCTTTAACCAGTCCACAAAACGCGCAAGCATACCCTTCCTCTTCCTTCTAAAATCCTGTGAGCTCTTCACCGAACTGAACTTTTCCTGCTCCCTTCTCCACGCTCCCCAGTTTCTGTCAGCCATCTCCACACCACTTTAGCCCGGCTCGTCAAATATATCGTAGGCACCGGATTCTGCACTGGGCTCCTCCGAATAGCCGCTCGTATCCGGCGCACTTCCCTGCACCTCGCCCTCTTCACCTATATCTTGGAACTCAAAGCTTCCGCCTGTGCTTCCCGCTGCTCCTGTATCAACCCTAATCTCAACATCCTTTCTGCAATTTGGGCACTTTGCCTGTATGTGCAGGTATGAAACGCTTGCGCTAGCAGTTAAGTTGAAGTCCATCTGCGCACCACACTCGCACTCCAAAGTTCTTCCAAATCTCACGCTCTCACTACGCATGAACATCACCTCGATGCAATTGCCTTCGCCTTTTTAGGCGAAGTCTCCTCTATCATCGCAAGCTCAATTTCCATAATTTTCTTCACAACAGGGTTCTGCTCGTTCAGCTTATACAACTTCGTCTTTCCAAAACTCCTCGTAACTTTTACAATTCCTTTCTTTTCCAGCCTGTCCCAGTATTTGTAGAATGTGGCCTTGCCTATGCCTGCTCCCTCAACAATTTGCTTTTTTGAATAGTCAAAGAGCCTGTTGTCAAGCAGAAAATCGATTATTCTGAGCATCGGGTTCTCACCAAAGTATTCTAACAAAAGCGATTTTTCTTCCATTGTATCACACGAACCCTGCTCAGCCATAGTTTATAAATCTATCCTTTGAATGTCCTCATTAGTGAACCTCATGGTATCAGATGAAGAACTCGCATCGACGATATTGCACAAGCTTGTACGAAAACGCAAGTGGGGCCATAGTCATACTTCGTTTGCTAACTTGTCAAAAAGCGCACCCTCTCATCTCAAAGGTGACTTCAAGCGAATAGCTGAGCAGCTCATAAAAGAGCGGCTTTTGATTTCAAAGCCCACTTCCTATGGTTTGGAAGTTTCACTAAACCCCCAAAAAGCAGAAAAAATAAAGCAGATAGTGAGGAAGTATTTCAGAACTGCTTTCTAGCCCATTAGAGTAGTGAGCTCAAGTGCATGCTCCTGCTCGTCGATTATAACGTGGCGCACGCGGTGCTCAATGTACTCATACTCATACTGCAATTCGCCCTTGGTGCTCTGAAGCTCCTTGTAAATTTCCTTGTAGAAGTCAACTGCCTTCTTCTCCTCCCTCAAGTTCACTTCAAGTATGCTCTTCACATCCTTTGCCTCGTAAACTTCATCAAGCTTCATAGACGGCGTTCCTCCAAGAATCGCAATGCATTCTCTGAACAGCCCTTCATGCTCCAGCTCATCGCTTGCAATTTCCTTAAGCCTTGCAATTATGCCTTCAGCCCCTCTTCCAGCTACCAATCCAGCATGACTCATATATTGAATTCGTGCAGCGTGCTCAAGCTCTACTGCCTTATTTAGCATCTCAAGTAACTTCTCCTTCCCCATAAATATCACCAAGTAATAGTCGGAGTAAACTGTTAAAAAACTATTATTCAACCGTCACGCTCTTGGCCAAATTCCTCGGCTTGTCCGGATCGAGTTTGCGCTCCAAGCATGCATAGTAGGCCAGAAGCTGGAGTGGAATTATGTAGAGCAGGGGTGTGAGCTCATCACACGCCTTGGGCATATTCACCCCCCAGTCTGCTTCGCGTATTATGCGCAAGCTGTTGCTAACTGCCATAATCCTGCCACCCCTTGCCTTGCACTCCTTTATGTTTCCTAGCATCTTAGGCTCATTTGCACCAGTGGGAGCAAGAGCTATTATTGGAATTCCATCAGCTATCAGGCTAAGCGGGCCATGCTTAAGCTCGCCAGCAGGGTATGCTTCTGCATGAACATATGCAATTTCCTTCAGCTTCAGCGCACCCTCCATGCTAACAGGAGCCATCAAGCCCCTGCCTATGAAGAAGTAGTCGTTCGTAGTGCGCAGCTTCTTTGCAATCTTCTTTATCTGCCTTCCAAGCTTCAGAACCTGTTTAATTTTCTTTGCAAACCTTCCCTTCTTGGGCTTCTTACCAGCTACCGCAAGTGCAAGTGAAGTAAGAACTGCCACTTGAGCTGTAAATGTTTTAGTAGCCACAACCGAAACCTCGGGCCCTGCATTAATGTAAATATTTGCATTTGCACCCCGCGCAAGCGAGCTTCCTACCACATTTGTAATTGCCAATACTTTAGCCCTCTTAGCTTTGGCATGCTTTACAGCCAAAGCAGTATCAAGGGTTTCACCAGACTGGCTTACAGCTATTACCAGCGTGCCCGGCTTAATTACAGCACCTTCCTTGTACTCAGATGCAACCCAAGCGTCGCACTCTAGGCCAGCATGGTTTGCAAGCAGCTGCTTGAAAATCAAAGAAGCATGGTAAGAAGTGCCGCAACCGATTATGTGAATTCTCTTAGCCTTGCGCACCAGCTCTGCACCCCGCTTCACCCCCACGCGCAGGGCAGCCGGTATGCTCACAACCTGCTCATTAATTTCCTTGATTGTAAAATGAGGCCAGCCCTCCTTCTGAGCCATGTCTGCGCTCCAGTTCACATTGGTTTTTCTTCTCTTAACTCTCCTCCCCTTATGTATGAACTGCGCACCCTTGCGCGTAATAACTGCAACATCTCCATCCTCCATAAATGCAAACTGCCTCGTGTACTTCAGCAGTGCAGGCACATCGCTAGCTGCAAACATCTCATTCTTTCCAAAGCCAACCACCAGAGGCGAGCCATCTCGCGCCAAAACAAGCTTCTTCTCTCCTAAACGCAGAACTGCAAATGCATAATTTCCCTTAAACCTGGCAACTGCGCTTCCAACAGCCTTTTCCAAATTCAAACCCCTCTTCAAATTCTCCTCAATTAAATGAGCCGCAACTTCAGTATCTGTATCAGACTTGAACTTATGCCCCTTCTTACTCAGCCATTCTTTAATTTCAGAGTAGTTCTCAATCACTCCATTATGCACAATTGCAAGCTTGCCTGTACAGTCAACCAATGGATGCGCGTTTGCCATGCTCGGCACACCATGAGTGGCCCACCTAGTATGCCCTATTCCTATGGAGCCCCCCAAATCACGCAAATTATGCTTCTCATGCACCTCTGCTATTTTTCCCACATCTCGCTTCACATGAAGGCTCCCATTACTTGCAGTAGCTATGCCTGCACTGTCATAGCCCCTGTACTCAAGCGCCTTGAGGCAGTTGAGTATGGTGGGAGCTGCCTTTCTGTAGCCTATGTAGCCAACTATGCCGCACATAATCTATGGAATGAGTTAGAAAGAAGATAATAAAAAACCGTGCTTCACTTCTGCACGACTTCCCCTATTGCAAAGGTTCTGCGAATTGCGGTTATTTTCACGCGCACTTCCTGCCCTACCTCAGCGCCTGGTACGAAGATTACAAAGCCCTCATAATGAGCTATCCCATCCCCTTTGCTACCCTGCGCATCTATCTTTACATCATACTCCTTTCCTTCCTCAACAGGTGCGTTACCCATCATCTCTACACCTCGCTAGAGCTCTGAAAAGACCTCGCCCCGCGAGCTTAAAAGCTTATTTCACGCTCCCTGTCGATGCACAGGCTTTATATAAAGCTCGCGCGATAGGCATGCATGGCTAAGCGGGCTTCAAAAGTGAGCGAGCACAAGGAAGGAAGAATACTGCCACGAGCGCCGATGGAAAGACTGATACGGCGTGTAGGTGCGGACAGGGTAAGCAAGAGTGCGGTGGAAGCACTTGCTGAGGTGCTTGAGGAGCGGGGGCTTTCAATAGCTGCGCGCGCCTCTCTAATAGCACAGCATGCAGGAAGAAAAACAGTTACTCCTACAGACATCGAAATTGCAAAGGGCTAGTCCACGCGAGATTTTAAGCTTTTTATATGTTCAGTTCAAAGCAGGTACGAGGTGAATTTATGCACTATTGGAAAGCATTCTTAGTGG
>QMVF01000023.1 GCA_003660965.1 Microcaldota archaeon | reverse complement strand
TTATAGTAACATCACGCTCCTCAATCATACACTTGGCAGTGCAACCATCACCATCTTCATTGTTTCCGTCATCGCATTCCTCGCACTGCTCTTCATCGTTTGGGCACTGCACTTCACCATCACCACAGTAGGTGTAGCAGTCAACTGTAACCAGCAGCACCAAATCCTGCATATCAAAAGCAGCCCTCTCTGGGTCAGTTGCACCAACCTCGTAAATCACAATTGCCTGGTTTGGATCAAGCACAATTATGCCATCAACAAGGTAAGGGCCAAGAATGTCCTCCAAAGCCTCCTGATCTAAATAAGGTGCAAATTCAGGAAGCGAATCACCATTTACCAAAATCTCAACCTGATGGCCTGCATCATCAGACCACACTGCAAACGCACCTTCAGCCTTCAAGCGCAGAACAGTACCTGCATCTACCGAGGTGACATAGGTTTCTCCAACGTGCGCGCCAGCATCGCTCCAGAGAAGGAACTCCCCTTCCCCGAGATCTGCATAAGCATCAACTGTTTGCGTATACTCAGAGCCCAAAAGCTCAACCGTAAGCTCTGAATATGGCATGGTCATGGTTTCAGCATCCTCGCCGCTCACATCGAGCAGGCAGGGAGCTGCACCAGGCCCCTGCATTGCAAATGCAACTGCCATAAGGGCTACCAAAATCACTCCTGTCAAAATTAATCTCGTTCCATTAACCATGCCATTCACCTCGCCGCAATTAGCTGTACTGCGCACCCCAATATGCAGCATAGAAAGTTTTTAAGCTTTTCATGCGCTTCCGGGGCTTTGAGGTAGAGGAATCAGCAGCTTGGGTTCAAGCATCACCATTTGCAGACGAGGTCTGCAAAAATTGGCAACCATGGGTCAGGTTGCCAATCACTTTCCACCTGCAAATAGGGCAAACTCTTTATATATTTTTTCGGAGAATTAGGCGGGTAAATTGTGGCTATAGGAGGTTCTATAAATGGAAGGAAAATACGATTATGATGTTATAGTTGTAGGAGCAGGGCCTGGAGGCTCCTCATGCGCCGCGCTTTTGGGAAAAAAGGGCTACAATGTTTTGCTTATAGACAAAGCAAAATTCCCGCGCGACAAAACATGCGGGGATGCAGTAAGCGGCAAATCCTTGCGCGTGCTGCGCGAGCTTGGAATTGATAAGCAGATTGAAAAGGTGCAACATGCACCAGTGCGCGGAGTAATCTTCTCTTCACCCAAAGGCGTGCAGATTGACATACCATTTAGAGGCAAAACCTATGAAGGGGACAGGGAGCCAGGCTACTGCTGCAAGCGCATTTACATGGACAACATTTTCTTCACAACTGCAAAGAAAACCAAGGGAGTGAAAACTCTTGAGGAATTCCAGGTAACCGGGCCAATAATGGAAGGCCAGCAAATAATAGGAGTGAAAGGAGTTTACGTTAAGAGCAAAAAGCCTGATGAGTTCAGAGCTAAATTGATAGTGGGTGCAGACGGAGCGCATTCAGTGCTTGCGCGTAAAACTGGCTGCGTCACAACTCCAGACCCGAAGCATTCCTGTGCAGCAGTGCGCGGCTACTACAAGGGAGTGAGCGGGCCTGAGGACAGAATTGAACTGCACTTCATAGACGAGGTTCTTCCAGGCTACTTCTGGATCTTCCCTGTTGGCAATGGTGAGCACAACATCGGTTTGGGCATGCTGATAAAGGATATGCAGGGAAGGCATGTTAATTTGAAGGGGCTGATGCTGAATGCAATCAAAACCAATCCTCTTTTCAAGGAGCGGTTCAAGAATGCAAAGCCCAGCTCTGAAATTCGAGCCTGGAACTTGCCCTTGGGCTCATACAGGCAGAAGGTGCACGGGCCCGGCTACTTATTGCTTGGCGATGCAGCCTCGCTCGTTGATCCATTTACTGGCGAGGGAATGGGAAATGCAACTGCAAGTGCAAAAATTGCATCTGAAATAATTGATCAGGCATTCAGGGTAGACAACTTCTCCGAAAACATGCTATCACAATACTCTGAGAACTTGTGGGCTGAACTGGGGTCTGAGCTAAAGACCAGCTACAACCTGCAGCGCGCTGGCAAGTGGAAATTCCTGTTGAATTTGGTAATTGATAAGGCTGCAAAGAAGCCCGAGGTGCGCGAATTCATAGGCGGCACTTTCACAAATGAAGAGGCCAAGCGCGAACTTTACTCCCCCATGTTCTACATAAAGCTGCTCCTGACTTGATGCTTACGATTAGCAATCCTCCATACACTAAGAACAATCAGTCCAACTCCTATTATATGATATGTGGTTATAGTTTCGCCAAGCAGGAGCACGGAATAAAGTATGGCAACTGCAGGCGCAGGCACTACAATTGCAGTAGTTACGTACACGCTGATTCTCTTCAAAGCCTGATACCATAGGTAAGCTGCGCTGAAGCTCGGCAGGGCTGCGTATATTATAATAGACAGCCATGCACTTGGATCAAATGCAAATGCAAGCGGTGTTGAAGTGAGCGGGAACAAGAGCAGGGTTGCAGCTGCCTGAAACAAATTGCCAAAAACCAATATTGTGCCAACTCCACACTCTCTAATGGCATCAGCTGCATTGTAAAAGCCCAATTGAAGTGAAAGCATTGCGAGCAGAACGAAGAGCGCACCTAGGCTAACGCTCAGCTCAAACATCCCGTTCAAAATCGCAACTGCAATTCCAAGCATGAGCAAGAGCGTGAAAACCAAAACTCCATGCCCAAGCTTCTCTTTACCATAAACTGCACCTACCAGAAGTGAAAACAGAACTTCAGAGCCGAGCAGTGCAGAGCCCTGAATTGCAGAAATGCTTTCTATGCCGAGGAAGTAGAGGATTGAGAATAGAAAGTAGGCGAATAGATAGAGCATGAGCAATTGCTTCCACCACCTCCGCACCCCCTTTATTTTCTCTTTAAGCATGAATGGAAATGCAAAGAGACCAGTCAAGAGAGCAGTAAAGAGCGAGAAGCTGAGAAATCCAACCTCACCAACCCCTAGTTTGGCAAGCGGTGGCGAGAGCGACCAGAGAAGCAGGCAGGCGAATGCAAGCACTCTGCCATCAACATCCATGCCTTTCCGATCCTTTCAAAAGCTTAAAAGGTTTCAAATGCATATAGATTCACTAATTCTGGAGATTGATACATTGGCTGCTAACTTGAAGGTTGCTCGTATACGTGCCTAAGAGGGATGATCATCTTGGCGATCTGTCCGAAGCAAAAAAGGCATTGGGTGGCAAGGGCGCTCACTTAGTTGACATGTATCAGGACGGTTTGCCAGTTCCTGATTTTGCAATCATAACTACCGAGGCCTGTCTTAGATATATGAAAACAGGAAAGATTGATGCGGCTCTTGAAGATACGATACGTGCCGCTATACGTGAAATTGAGCAGCGCACGGGCAAGACTTTCTTTGATTTTGAAAAAGGCGGCGATTTGCTACTCCTGTCCGGCAGGTCAGGTGCCGAGGTTTCAATGCCTGGAATGATGGAAACTGCAGTAAAGCGCGGAATCGAAGCAAATCCGAGTCTCGAGATTGGAATCTGTGGTGAGCAGGGGGTGGAGCGGGATTCGGTAATAAACGTGATGGAAGTTCTGAGACGCAAGTACCGGTTCGACTCCATCAGCGGCTCTTCATTCAGGCTTCCTGGTGAATTAAGGGTAGCCTGAGCTCATTTTCTGCCTTCCAAATACTGGTAAGCAGAATATGCGGCCGTAACTCCTTCAGCCACACCAGTTATAGCCTGCTTGAACTTCGAATCAACCACATCGCCAGCTGCATAAACTGCCTTCACATTAGTTTCAGCATTCCTATTAACCACTATCTCGCCCTTCTCATTCAGCTCAACTCCCAACCCTTTGGCAAGCTTTGAAAGAGGTATGTGGCCAATTTCAACGAATAGTCCATCAAGCTTGAACTCCTTTGAGCCCTCGACTTCCCGGTCCAAAACAACATGAGTAACTTTCCCCTCACCCTTAATTTCCTTCACATTTACTCCAGTTATGATTTCAAGCTTCTCATTCTCCTCCGCTCTCTCAAGGTTTATGGGTTCAGCCCTTAGCTTATCCTTGCGCACGAACATGTAAACCTTCTTTGCAAACTTCGTGAGCAGCAAAGCTTCCTTGGCAGCCGCATCTCCTCCTCCCACAACTCCAATAATTTTGCCCTTGTAAAATGCACCATCGCACAGTGCGCAATAGTGCACTCCCCTGTTCGCAAACTCCTTCTCACCAGGTACACCCAACTTCTTCCACGTAGTACCAGTTGCAAATATTAACGTTTTAGCAGTGTACTCGCCTGCCTTAGTCTTTAGCTTGAACTTCTCGCCCTCCTTCTCCACATTTTCAACCCTCTCATCCTTAATCTCAGCCCCAAACTTTTCAGCATGCTTCATAATTTTCTCAGCAAGCTCAGTGCCCGTATTTTTTTCAAGGCCTGGATAATTTTCAACTTCAGCCGTAAGAACTATTGCCCCCCCTCGCGTTTCAGAGAATAATATGGTTTTGAGCGCAAACCTGCCTGTATAGAGCGCAGCTCCAAAACCAGCCACTCCTCCGCCTATAATTGCAACATCGTATTCCTTCACTCAACTCACCTTTCAAACCCCAGTTTCTTTCTCGCTTCCTTGCTTAGCCTCTCAGGAGTCCACCTGGGCTCCCAAACTATTTCAACCTCAACCTCTTTAACCCCTTCCACCTCCTTCACTTTCTTCTCCACCTCTCCAAGCATCATCTTTACCATAGGGCAGCCCGGAGTTGTGAAGGTCATTCGAATCTTCACCTTTCCTCCCTTTATTTCAACCCCATAAATAAAGCCCATATCCACTAAATTAATGCCGAGCTCAGGATCATAGCACTGACTGAGCGCATTCATCACATCCTTCTCGCTAACCATGTGCTCACTATTACTCAGTTATAGTTAGCAGGTATTTATAGCTTTTCGCGCTGATTAGTGCGCATGGCCGAGCAATTCAGTTCAGAGGAGCAGAAGGTGCTTTCGCGCTTCTGCTCAAACTTGGACAAGCCCGTCTTTGTACTTCTGAATCTGCCTGAAGTGGTAAAGGGTGCACTCTTCTCGCGCTATAGCAGGAGCAGCAAGAGCCTTAGGCGCGTACTGCTTGATGAATTCATAAATAGGCCTGAAATGGGGTTCAGCGAAATAGTTGGAGAGGGGGCGAAGAGCGGAGTGGAGCAGGCAGTTGCAATCCAAAAAGCAGAGGAATTCTACAACCGCGTGCTGGTTGGCTATGGGGATGATTCAGTTGCAGAATTGGGAGGTGCGCACATAGCATGCGAGAAGGTTTCGAACATAGCAAGCAAGGTGCTCGAGGATTCGCGCATAGGCCTCTCACCCCTTGAAAAATCAACCCGCTACGTGTACTTCAACAAAAAGGAGGATGGAAAATACCTTTTTTACAGGGAGCCGGAAATTATGAGTAGCGAGCATGCCGAGCTTTACGAAAGCACATGCAATCTGCTTTTTGACACTTACTCAGAGCTGCTCGAGCCAGTGAAAAAATACATAATGGACAACAACCCGCGCGAAGGCGATGTAAGCGAGCGGGCCTACAACTCTACAATACGCGCAAAAACATGCGACATCCTGCGGGGCCTCCTACCCGCAGCTGCCCTCACCAATGTTGGAATTTTTGGTAATGGCCGCGCATTTGAGTATTTAATTACAAAAATGTACGCAAGCCCGCTCAGTGAAATTCAAATGCTTGCGCGTGAAATGCAGGCTGAGCTGAACAAAGCAATCCCCTCATTTGTAAAGCGCGCCCAGCCCTCAGACAAATATGGTGCGCGCACTAACAGCTACTTAGTTCAAACGCGCGAGGGAATGGAAAGGGCTTCGCACTCGCTACTTTCAAATGCAAAAATTGAAGCGAGCGATGATGTGGTTTTAGTTGATTATGATGAAAATGCGGATGTCAAGGCAGTAGTTGCAATGCTCTACCCTTACTCTCATCTACCCCTCTCACAACTGCGCACTATAGTCGAGAAGATGAGCAAGGAGGAGCGTGCAAAAGTTATAACTGAATACGTGCACAGGCGGGAGAACAGAAGGCACAAGCCAGGAAGGGCGCTTGAGAACATCTATTACACGTTCGACATTCTGGGCAACTACGGCCTCTACCGCGATCTACACAGGCACCGCATACTTACGCAGGAAAGGCAGGAGCTGAGCACTTTACACGGCTATGATGTGCCAAGCGAGCTGAAGGAAGCCGGGTTTGCAGACAAATTTGAAAAGCGCATGCACGAGGCTGATTCAGCCTACAGGCAAATTGCAAAGGAAATGCCCAAGCAGGCTCAATACGTGGTGCCTCTGGCCTACAAGCTGCGCTGGTACATGAAGATGAACGCGCGCGAGGCATTCCACTTCACCGAGCTGCGCTCAGTTGTACAGGGTCATGCTGACTACAGGTGCATAGCTCAGAAAATGTACCTTGAAATCAAGCGCGTTCACCCTTCGCTAGCTCAACACATGAAATTCATTGATATGAGCAGAGGCGAGAGGCTCGAGAGATTAGGGGCTGAGAAGAAGACTGATAAGAAATTAAAAGAATTGGAAAAGAAAGCTTAAACAAGCTGCTTCCCGCTCTCCTTATCAATAACATGAATCACGCGCACCGGACAGCCCTCGGCAGCCTTCATCATGTCATCCAGTTCAGCTTCATCAATCTCCTTTTCATAAACAGCATCAGCCTTGTTCCCTCCCTTCAAGTCAGCCTTCCCATCAGTGTTCATCTCAAAGCTCTTGTCATCCATAACCACGCATACGCCTGCGCCTATGCACTTGTCCCTTTCATACTTAATCAAGTACTTCTTACCCATCCAATCAACTCCGATACATTCATCCTTTTCCACAGACCTATTTATAGCTTGCCCCGCCGCTCTTTGTCGAACAAAGCAATAAAAAGCCAAAATGCGATTGCCTCCTGGTGATCGGTGTGGTTGAGCGACTCACCTATATTGTAAAAGAAATCATAGACGAAACTCATGATGTAAAAACGCTCCGCATAGCACCCGAGAGCGGCAAAGTTTTTGATTTCAAGCCAGGCCAGTTCGTAAATCTAGCTCTTAAAATCGAAGAGGGAAAGCCTCCGGTAGCAAGGCCCTACTCAATTTCTTCCTCTCCAACCGACAAAGATTACCTTGCACTAACCATCAAAATACCGGATAGGGAGAAGAGCTTTCCAAAGAAAGTTGCAAAACTCAAGCCCCGTGAAAAGGTTTACATAAGCGGGCCCTTTGGAGTATTCACCTTCGACGAGCAAAAGCACAAGCACTTGGTAATGATAGCGGGCGGAGTGGGCATAACTCCCTTTCATTCAGTAGTTCGTTACTGTACAGGCAAAAAGCTTACAAACAAGCTGAATCTGCTCTACAGTAACAAGACTCACGAGGATGTGATTTTCCATGATGATTTTGAAAGGTTCCAAAAAGAGAACCCAAATTTCACTTACGTTTGCACCCTTACGCGCGAGGATGAGGCGGCAAAATGGAAGGGCTGCACTGGAAGAATAGATGCTGATATGATAAATAAGTATGGGGGCGCAGATCTGACCAAAGCTTACTACATGCTCTGCGGCTCAAACGGTTTTGTAAAGGCATTCAAAGACCTTCTGCTCGGAATGAACATACCAAAGGAGCAAATACTGTACGAGCTCTTCGGTGAGGGTGTCTAGCTCTCGTACAAAAACAGCTCCTCAATAGGCGCATCTAGCACATTTGACAATTTGAATGCGAGCTCAAGCGAAGGGTTGTACTTGCCAGCCTCAATTGCAATTACTGTCTGCCTGCTCACCCCTGTGCGCTGAGCAAGCTCCTCCTGCGTAATATTGAACTTTGCGCGCAATTCCTTCAATCGATTTTTCATGCAGATTCCTCGTGCTCCATGCGCATAAGCGTAAGCCCTTTTGCAAGCGCCATTGAAAGCAGGGTGAGTGCACATACAACTAAAACACCCTTATTGGTTTCGTTTCCCAGAGCGGGCAGGGTGCTATAGTAGAGTATGCTTCCACCAAGCACCACCACTGCTGCAAAGGTAGCGTTGCGCTCAGCAGTTAGCTGGTGAAGCCTCTCCCGCTCATCAAGCTTTGCATACACTTTCGGCATAACTGAAAGCGCATCCAGCAGAAAGAACAGTATAACTGCACCCATTGCAAACGGCCTGTACTGTTCAGGATATGGAAGCATGGCTGCTGCAAAAATCAGGGCAAATGCAGAGAGTATATACAGCCAGCCCTCCTTTGTGCGTATTCCAAGGCCCCAGCCGAACTTGCGAGGTGCGAACCATTCAGGCTTTGCAATCATGAAATTACCTGTAAAGCTTATATAACAATAAGTATATAAAGCTTTACATTTTGTAAGGCTTATTCAACATTCACTCTTTCCAAACAGGGTATAGATGATGAATTGTTAGTTCATCAATCCACACATTCTGAGGCCTGCTTACAAGAAAAAGTGCGCATTCTGCAACCTCCTCAGGCTTCAGCATGTTTTCCTTCTCCCCACCCCAGTCGAGCTTGTCGAAGAAGTGCGTATCTATTGCACCCGGGCTCAATATTGAAACTCGCACATCATGCTCCTTAGCCTCCTGCATAAGTGCCTTGCTGAATCCGCGCACTCCGAATTTAGATGCACAATATGCGCCGCCCTCCGCATAGCCCTCCTGGCCTGAGGTTGAGGCAACATTCAGTATATAGCCTGACTTCTGTTTTTTCATAATCTTCATAGCCTCTTTGCAGCACAAAAATACGCCCTTCAAATTAACAGCAAGTATTCCATCCCAGTTCTTCTCATCAAACTCTGCAACTTCTCCAAACACCCCGTAGCCTGCATTGGCAACTGAAATGTCCACCCTGCCGAATTTCTCCACGGCTTTTTTGAACAGCCCTTTCACTTCATCAGCTTTTGATACATCAACGCTTACAAGTAGCTTCTCGCCTTCTACACTGCGCGCAGCCTCCTCCAACCGCTTCATATCACGCGCACCC
>QMVF01000022.1 GCA_003660965.1 Microcaldota archaeon | reverse complement strand
TCCAAGGCCTGCCAGAAGTATGCGCTTGCACTTGAAGCCTGCTGGGGGCTGAAGTATGTTCACTTCATTCTTCTTCCCCTTAAACCCGTCCTCCTTTGCAAGTTTTGAAATTCCGTGCGGCAGGCTTGTCCCCTCGCATGCAAAAAGCACTATTGCATCAGACTTATGCTTCTTCAATTCACCAGTTACAACTTCGAGCTTCATAAAATCACTAAGGATGATTTTGAGTTCAAATTTAAAACAATATCTAATGCTTGAAGTGCCTTATGCCCGTAAACACCATTGCCATCTTGTGCTCATCAGCAGCAGCAATTACATCCGCATCCCTTATCGAGCCTCCGGGCTGAATGATTGCAGTTGCACCTGAATCCGCTGCAAAGTCAACCGTGTCCCGAAAGGGGAAGAAGGCATCGCTTGCCATAACAGTACCTTTCACTTCAAAGCCCGCTTCAAGTGCCTTTTCAATTGCTATTTTGCACGCATCTACTCGGCTCATCTGGCCTGCTCCTATGCCCACAACCTGATCTCCCTTTACAAATACAATTGCATTTGACTTCACGTGCTTTGCTATTACATTTGCAAATCTTAGCGCACGCGCTTCTGCTGCAGTTGGCCTGCGCCTGGTCATTGGCTTGAATTTGACTGTGAGATCTTGGCCTGGCAAATCATTGCGTTCCTGGTAGAGCATCTGCGTACCTCCCATTATGCTCCTGAAGGACTTCTGCCTGTACCGCCTGTCTATAAGCCTGCCCATATCAAGTATGCGCCTGCTCTTCTTCTGCTTCAGAATTTCAAGCGCCTCGGGCTCATAGCCAGGAGCAAGCATTACCTCTATAAAGTGATTTCCAACTGCATTTGCAGTCTCAACATCTACCTTTCTGCTGAAAGCAACTACCCCTCCATAGGCAGACTGCTTGTCGCTTGCAAGAGCCTTTTCATAGCTCTCCTTCAGGGTTTTGCCAAGGCCCGCACCGCAGGGGTTGTTGTGCTTGAGAATTGAAGTTGCAATTTTTGATTTCAA
The DNA here is from genome assembly GCA_003660965.1 of Microcaldota archaeon. Classification (GTDB taxonomy): domain Archaea; phylum Micrarchaeota; class Micrarchaeia; order Burarchaeales; family Burarchaeaceae; genus B9-G16. Next base: position 7,973 of record QMVF01000022.1, on the reverse strand, counting down.
ATCTCGTATGAGCCAGAGCGCGGAGTTTGCATCTAATAAATTGTTGTATGAAAGCTGCTTGCCTGAGAGCTGCACAAAATCATCCCTTTCTGAAGCATCTATTTCGGTACGGGTGTAAAGTGCTGCCTTTTGATGGGGGTTTTCCCCATATCTCAGGCCCTGCCTTTTGTCAAAGTTCATTAGCAGGACATCTGGAAAGTCCTGCCTGCCTGAAAAATGATTCCATATTGCCCAGTCATATCTGCTTGCGCACGCAAATGCCTTGAGCATGAGCTTCTTCCTAAGTTCATCTGAAAGCTTCCTCCCATGCTTAAGCCCTTCCAAAACTTCAGCGTATTGAGAAGGTTCAACCACTACCCCCACATGCTCCCAGTTTTTGGCAGCTGCCCTGATGAGCGCAGGCCCGCCTATGTCTATCATCTCCACTTCTGGCTTCTTATCAAACGGGTAGAGGTTTACTACAACCAAATCAATTGGCTTTATACCGTGCTTCTTGGCTTCAGCCTCTTGCTTCCTGTTCCCGCGCTTGTAAAGAATTGCCCCGTGGATGAGTGGGTGAAGGCTCTTGAACCTTCCTTCAAACAGTGCAGGGTAGCCTGTTATTTCAGATACGTCTGTAACTTTCAGGCCTGCCTTGCGCAATGCTTCTGCTGTACCACCAGTTGAGATCAGTTCTATTCCAAGCTTCTGAAGCCCGGCTGCAAAATCAGTTATGCCTAACTTGTCGTAAACGCTTATTAATGCTCTCGAGACTCGCAACACGATTGGAATGATTATGCTGCAAAAGCTTTAATAGCTTAGAGCAGGCGCGCAATGTACTAATCTGCTCGTTCGCCTTATGCCGATGCACGCTCAACGTCGAAGAAATGTTTAAATAGAAGGAAGGGTGCGAAGATGGCAAACTAAAGCACAAGCGTGATGCATTATGATTCAGGCCCCATGTAAAACAGCGGTTAACAATAGTGCAAAGGCATTCGCCCTTAATTATCATGGCGGAAAGGATGTATTTGATGTGCATAAAGCACGCCAGCGGTTCTTAGATGATGGTGATGGCTTAAAATTTGGGGACTGCTTTGTAAGGCTCAGGCCTCTGCATGATTATGAAATCGATGCACCTCAGCCTGAAAGACCTGCTAAGTTGATAGTTACAACTGATATTGTTGAAACTTTAACCATAAGGCACAACATTCCCTTAACTGCTGAGGAAAGTAGAGTTATTCGCAGATTAGAGCTGGAATTTCTGAATGATTTGAACCAGTATTTTGCTGGTACTGAACTGTCAGTTGTCGATAGCAATGAGCTGGAGGAAATATACAGTGTGCCGCTTCACAAGGAAAAATTGCCAATAGTGAGCATAGATGATTTATGGCAGAACAGCAAGGCAGTTTACTTTCACATAAACAGGCAAAAGGAGCAGTTCGACAACAGAACCAGGCTGGCTTCGAGAAAAGGCAAGCTTCCTTTGGAGCAGCAGGCTAAAATATTGAGAAGGGAGCTGCCCAGGAGCGATATCGCACTGCTTGATAGGGGCTGCATTGGTGGAAGGACAATAGCACACAGCGTAAGAATTCTTAGAAATGCAGGGCTTAATGTAAGGAAAATTTACTTGGCCATTCGCAGTGAAGAAAGCTTGGAAAAGTTGGGGCATAAACTGGGCCCATCTATAGAGCTCAAACCGCTTTCAAATAGGGTGGGAAGTGAATGGGTGGAAGCAAGGGATTTGGTTGGAATTTCAGGAAGGCCTGTGAAGAATGATGGCTGGATACCTTACTTCATAAACACTGATTTCATTTCTGCACCTCTGAGCAATCTTGCGGGCTTTAGAAATTCGTGCCTTGAATTTTTGAAGGATGTTGAGCAGATTGCAAAAGTGGTGCTTGAGAAGGTTTGATTCCTTGGTGTAGGTCATCAATCCTGCTCCTTGTGCTCCCCGCGCACTCCATAAATTTTCTTTCTTCTTCGCCTGTACCTCTTCCTTTTTCTCCTCCTCTTCCTCAAGCCTCGTTTATCACCATTCATGAGAATTACCGAATCTATTTTAAGCCTGCCCTATTTAAATCCACTTGGTGTGTGGGTGGCTCTTAAGCTTGAGGAAGGTAAATATTTAGTTCAGCTTGCGCGCAAGTCCATAGAGTATTTTCTAACTAATCAAACTATAATTGATGCTTCTGATGCGCCTGAGAGTTTGAAGCAAAAGCAGGGTGCGTTCGTTACCCTTCAAACCTACCCTGAGAAAATACTAAGAGGCTGCATAGGCTATGTGATTGCAGCAAAGCCTTTGGCTCAAACCGTGGCTGAGTGTGCAGTGCAGGCTGCTGTTGGCGATCCGCGCTTTCCGCATGTTAAAAAGGAGGAGCTGCCCGGGCTGGTTATAGAGGTGAGCGTGCTTACGCCTATGATGAAGCTTGAGGCTGAGGAGCCTGAGCTTTATGCAAAGGCAATTGAGGTTGGAAGGGATGGGCTTATGATTGAAGATGGTTATTACAGCGGGCTGCTCCTGCCCCAGGTTGCGGCTGAAAAGGGGTGGAACGAGGAGGAGTTTTTGGCTCAAACCTGCGTGAAGGCTGGCATGCCCCCAAATGCGTGGAAGAGCAAGCGTGCCTCAGTTTACAGGTTTGAAGCGCAGCTGTTTGATGAGCTGAAGCCCGGGGGCGAAGTGGTTGAAAAGGTGCTTGGTGAGTAGATGGCTAAGGTTGTTAAGAGCGATGGAAAACTTGCATTGGGCTTGCCTGAGCAAATTGTACAACGATTGAAGTTAAAGGAGAATGATGAGCTTGCGCTCAGCGAGCTCAGGCCTGGGGGTTACATAATTAGTAAAAAGGGCGAGCAAATTCTGAGTGAAGTGAGGGAGGAGAAGGGTGAATTGGGCGAAAAGGAGCTTGGGGTTGTGAGAAAGCTTGAATCCGTAAAGTTCAGCGAGCGCACCCCACGCAGAATTTCTGAGCTGCTGAGCAGTGCTGAAAAGCGGGTGCTTGATGGGTTGGTTGAGAATGGAATTATCAAACTTTTCAGGAGTGTGAAATACAGGGAGGGTGTGTACAACATACCAAAGAGAATTTACGAGCTTGCAAGAGCTGTAAAGGGGGAGAAACGAGAGAAGATGGAGAAAGCGGAGGAAAAAAAGCAGGAGAGAAAGCCAGCTGCAGTTGATTCAGATGATCCTGAGCAAATTCTGGAGCAGAGGGGCTATTTGATTGTAGAGCGAGAGCGGGATGTTAAGGCAATTTCAGACAGGCTTTATAGAAAAGTTAAGAATGGGGAAATTATGGGTGTGAGGGGCTTTGACAAGCGCTTCTACTTGGCTCGCAAGGGCTTTTACAGTGCATTGAGTGAGAGGATTGAGAGGGCTATGAAAGGCAAGAAGGCCCAGAGCGTACGCGAGATTGCCGAGCAGGCCAAGGTTAAGGAGGATGAGTGCGCAGTAGTTCTGAATCTGATGAGAGAGGAAGGCGAGGTGCTGGAAAAGAAGAAGGGAGTTTACCAGCTAGCTTGATTTTTGGGGTTTGGAAAGTGGGCGAATCGTGCCCCTTTCTAAACGTAATCCACACATTCAAGGGGCCCGGTACAAGTTAGAACTGTCGCACAGTGGGTAACATGGCCCGGTGGTACTGGAGCTGGCGGAACTGGAGGTGGACCAGAATTATGCGGATTGGTGATCCAAGCAACCACCTGATGAATTCCGCCAGTATAATCATCAATCACGCAATCAACATCAGTTATGGAGCCGCTTCCTGAAATTTCAACTCCTGTATAGTAACTGTTAGGAATCACGGTTCCATCTTCACATACTATTTGCAACAATGATTTGAGTTCAGGATATGAACTCGGAGGGCGGGGTATATCGGAGTAGGAAAGCACTAGGTCGGTAAAAGTATATGGAGGATCACATTTTTCTGTGCCCGTGCCGCCTGGAGGCACATAAAGCGTGCAGCTAGGTGTGCCGCTTGGATTGCATTGCACGTTTTTAGACCCGCAATCAACCGGATCTCCGCCACCTGTAGGTGTTATGGTTGCTGAAATTTCATGTGGATCAGTATCTGAATAATCGCAGTTATAATTCCCTGTTGTGCCCGAACCTGAAACCTGGAAAGTATGATCAGGAGGCGAAGAGGCATCGCACTTTATATTAACTTCTGAATTGGAGGGAAAGTTCTCGTAATCAATGTAAGAATCAAAGCCTGGTGGGCAAGGCCCTCCCTGTGAGCCATCTATATTGATTTCACAGCTTGGAGCGCCCGGGTTCTTCTTTAGAGTAAATACCAAGTTGCTGCCCATTGCACGTACATCATCTATTCTCACGGGCCCTCCAACCCCTCGCACCCAGCCGTTTATGAAAAATCTGTCATTATCTGGCCAGCCGCTCATTCTATAATAAATGCCGCACCAGTCTATGAAGAGATCGGTTCTTAAAGTTACAGTGATTTCATCCATGCCATCAGGTATGTTGGCAGTTCCCTCATGAGGCGTCATTTCGAACTGGGTGTCTGCACCGCTGTAGTCTATGAAGGTTTCATCAACCATGAATATAGGGTAGGGGGGTGCAGTTGCAAAGGTCTGGGCTAGACCTCTGCAAACCAAGCCTCGTGGAATTGCGGTTGAGGCACATCTCAAATTAGGTGGAACTCCTGTATAAGGATTGCCAGCTCTATCAGTAACAGCGCCTGTGCATGGAGGATCTGAGCCCCCTGTTTGAATTCTTATAACCCAATTACCACTCGGTGGATTGCCTGCCCATGCCAGATTCTCTGCATATGTATGCAGTTCATCATGAACCCATAATTTGGTAGTGCACGCCCCCTGATTCGAATATATTGCTTTTGATGGGGGTATGCCTTCTGCGAAAATCCATGCATCAGGAGTCCAGTAAGCGCCATATGCGCTGCCCTTATAAGTTCCTGCAGGATAGCCTGGCGGGTTGGCTTGGGCTATTTGAGTAGGCTGTAGAACCTGATAGCGCAGGTATGGCATAGGGTATGCGCGTATTTCAATCTCCCATGGATCGTTAAGGTAAATTTCATCAAATTGATCTATTTCAATCCAATTTCCTATTGGACCTGTGGGGCCTACAACTCTATACTCTGCCCACATATCCATTCTTCCTTTTACCGTAGCAGTTATGTACTGGAATGGCGAGCTGCTGCTCTGGCAGATGAATTCAAAGCCGCTGGGAGTTTCCTCTGTAATACCCACTACCGTGGTTGCAGTTGCATGGGGGGCTAGTAAGAGCATAAATAAAGCAAGTATGCAGATGCGCTCGGACATGTATGAATTCATGCAAAGGTCCCTTAAATTCATTTCCTCAGCCCTTTTTTCTGAATTGATGTATGAGCGTATAGGTAAGGCCCAGAATAATTAGAATGAGTAGAACTGAAAGCAGAAGGAGGGGAGAGGTTGTTTGAAATTGGGTGAGGGGTTGCGTTGGTTCTTGGGGTGTTTTAGGAGGCCTGTAGGGAAGCTGATCAGCAGTGTATGGGGTTGCGTTTGACAGGTTTTGCTTTAGCCCATAGGTGATTTCATATACGCCTATGGAATAGCCGCCAGGAGGCGCGCTGAAAGTGCCTTCAAAGAAGCCACGAATGTCTGCTGAACGGGTTTCGAGCACTGTACCGTTTACATCCATTAGTGAAACGGCTATTGAGCCTGGAATAAGCCCGCCTTCTGCATTCGTTAGACGCACGGTGTAGTAAACGATGCCTGCTAACTCCCTGCTTTCTATTTTCAATAAATTGCGGCCCTCCAATGATTCAGGGGTAAAGTCAAGTTCGGCAGAATCCATAAGGCTATTGTTTGAATCCAGAAGTGAAAGAACCAGAGAGAAGTCGTTTGTCTGTATATTTTGGGAGAGGTTGAAGTGAAATGCAGTTAATGGATTGGAAAGCGTGAAATTATGTTCATTCTTCCATAATAAAACTCCGTTTGAAAATTCACCTGAATATAGTTTAAGTTTTAATGTGGAATCTAATAGCGGGGGAGTCGTGCCTCCCACTTCCGTAGTCGAGGAAAGGCAGGCGAGTATTTGTGCCTCTTCACCATCAGCAAAAGGATAGGGAGAGATTCCTGCAAACCTTATAAGCCTCTTAGGTCCGTTAACTGAAAGCGGGAGTTTGAAGAGTGAACTATAACTGCCTTTGCTGATTTCAACTACCAGCAAATACGCATCTGGTTTTAATGAACCAAGAACTAATTCCACATTCCGAGTTTCATCTGCGCTCATGTTTAAGCTCAAAAACCCGCCCACCAAAGAAGTTTGTCTTATATGATCTGCAAGAGCGGAGTCAGTAGGTATTACTCCCAGGCTCAAAAGGCGCTGAAGCTCTGCATGTTTATACTCATCCCATATGTGAAGCCTGTAAATCATGGTAAGGTTTCCTGGTGAATTGTGATTGGTTAGATTGAATGCTACGGAAACGTTTTCTCCCTCAACTAGAAAGCCAGGTATGCCCGTATAATCATAAGACTTGTTTGAAAGCTGGAGGCTTGAACTGTTTATTGAAAAGCTTACTGGATTGTCATTAAGCACGGTGAATTGTACAGAGCCTGCATAAAGTGAGTTTATAAATGAAATTCCCCCAGTGTTGAAACCGTTTGAGTGCGTATATGCTTTTACTGAATAGGTGCCTGCTGGAAGGGCTTGGGGAAGCTTCCATGAGAAAGAGCTTCTCTTTGTGGCTCCGGGTGCAAGACTGAAATCGCTTTCCACAATCAGCTCACCAACATATTCGCTTCCAAATTCATGAACTGGCTCGCGCTCCAGATTAAGAAGAAGAACTGAGTTGAATAATGAATGGTTGAATGAATTTTCTATAAGCAGCTCTCCTTCAAGGCTTTCTCCTGCCTGCAGAGTATCATCGTAAAGGGTGAATTCCTTTACGGAAATTGAGGTTAAAGATTCACTGCATTGAGCAAATCCTATAGAGCTGATTAAAAGGAGGAACAGCAAGAGCGATCGATGATTCATGCTAGGGCTTCTCTTGGACTGTTTAAATAAATTGTGCCCTATTGCGTCTGCCTATTCTCCTGCACCCAGTGCAAGTACTCGTTGTAGGTTGCTTCATCTGGCAGGACCGACCAGTCGGTTCCGAATGCGTTTGAAACGTTGAATTGTCTTAATTTTTCAACCACCACTTCCCTGGGCAGCCAGCTTCCATCTATTGATCTGAACTGTATCCTTCCATCATTTACCGCATCCACAAGTGCGCCTATATCATCCTGGCTCCAGAGCGTGTAGATTGAGGCCATTGATGCAAAGTTTTCTCCATGAAGCACTATGCGCTCTTCAGCGTTTGCAAGCCATCGCTCCATGCTAGCCAAGTCCTCGCTGAACCTTCCAAGGGCAACTTCTAAGTATGGTGCGGGGCTGTTTTCCCCAACATCATATCTTTCCAGCTCCCCCTCGTAGAATCTCATGCCGCGCGCTCTGAACATTTCGTTTAGGCCCTCTGCTGCAACTGTTTCAAAATCAGTTATTGCCTGCCCTGCTGTTGCAAGCTCTGGCGGTGCATTCTCCCCGGTAAGCCCTTCCCTGTCTGCAACTCGCTTTACAATTGAGTAGGCTATTAGGGCGGAGTAGTAGTTCTCAGCAAGGAAGTCTAGGGTGCGCGGGTTGTTGAGGTAAACTCCGTGGCCTTCGCGCGCAAAAGGGCCTTCTGCGCCTGCTCCAAGATCGAATATTGAACTCCTTACCTCGCTCGAATACCATTCAGTAAGATTGTTTACGTTAGGCACCAGCGTATTTGTTATGTAGTCTGAATAGTAGTTGTCAAAAGTTCCTTCTGCAATTGCATCCTTGTGGTCTATCAGGCCCAAGACAGGGATTGCAGAGAGTATTTGGTTTATTCGCCTTTCCCTCCTCACCTCACCCACACTGGTATCCCATACCACATTCGGGTCTACAAGCTCTCCGCCTGGCAGGGAGGTTGCAAGTGCCATTCTGCCCTCATAGAGCTGGGTTCTGAACGTGCGTACTGTGCGGT
>QMVF01000021.1 GCA_003660965.1 Microcaldota archaeon | reverse complement strand
ATGCTGAAGGCGCTTGCGCTTCCCTACAGGATAGTTGAGCTGTGCACTGGTGATTTGGGCTTTGCAGCTTCTAAAACTTATGATATTGAGGTGTGGCTGCCCTCGCAGAAATCTTATAGGGAAATCTCTTCATGCTCAAACTGCACTGACTTTCAGGCGCGCAGGATGAATGCGCGGTTCTGGCGCGAAGGTAAGCCCGAGTTTATGCACACGCTAAATGGAAGCAGCCTGGCAGTTGGAAGAACCATGATTGCAATTCTTGAGAATTACCAGGAGGAGGATGGAAGCGTAATTATTCCTGAAGCCCTTATACCTTATTTTGGAAAGAAGAGCATAGACTGAAGGGCGCAAAACGGACGCGCAACGTTTTTATTCCCTGCCCGCGAAGCAAGGGCATGAGAATAAGGACTAAGATTGACGAGGTCTGCGAGTTCTTAGAAAAGCAGCCTAAAATGCGCGCTCCCTTCTCAAAGGTTTCTGAAAAAACCAAAATAACCAAGGCTGAGCTTGATTCCATAGCAAAAATCATGGTGCCCAGCGGCCTGCTTTCAGTTGAATACCCAATGAACATGCTTGCAGGCCCTGCACTGGTTTTAAGGGAGAAGCAGACTGCCAAGCCCATTACAGAGGTAAAGGGCAAGGAGATAGATAAGTACAAGCTCAAGGCACAGGATGTGGAGGCTGAAGTTACAATAAAGGATGTGGAGGGGGAGAGCAGGCCAATTTATGAAGTTAAGAAGCTTGAAATCGGGCCATATACGGAAGTGTATTTGGGGCAGATGCGTGAACTGCTTGCGCGGCAGGTGCCGGTTGCAATTGAGGAGATGGTTGATCCGCGCAAGAGCGTGCTTCTTGCATCCAAGTTCAGAAGCGCAGCTGAGGCAAAGCTCATGGAGCTTCCCGGATTGAGCAAGAAGGACAGCATGGTGTTGAGCGGCCTTCTGCTTCAGAGAATGTATGGCTTGGGAGATATTGAGCTGCTGATGAGCGATGACCTGCTTGAGGAAATTGCAATAAACAATAGCCAGGTTCCGGTTTCGGTTTACAATAGAAAGCATGGCTGGCTCAAAACCACGCTGAAGCCAGGCTCTGAGGAGAACATATACAATTATGCGGCCCAGATAGGGAGGCGGAGCGGGAGGAACATCACCCTGCTTTCTCCGATAATGGATGCGCACCTTCCCACGGGGGACAGGGTGAATGCAACCCTTTTCCCAATTTCAAATGAAGGAAATACAATTACCATAAGGCGGTTTGCGCGCGATCCCTGGACTGTGGTTGATTTCATAAAACTGCATACACTTACCAGTGAGATGGCCGCGTTCATCTGGACCTGCGTGCAGTACGAGATGAATTTGATAGTGGTGGGAGGAACTGCAAGTGGGAAGACCAGCCTTCTCAATAGCATCTGCGCACTCATACCACCATCCAACCGCACCATAACCATAGAGGATACTCGGGAGCTCAATCTGCCAAGCTATATGAAGTGGAACTGGGTTTGCCTTCTTACGCGCAGTGCGAACGAGGAGGGGAAGGGCGAGGTTGGAATGCTTGATCTCATGGTTTCCTCCCTTAGAATGAGGCCTGACAGAATAATTGTGGGCGAGATTAGGAAGAGGAGGGAAGCGGAAGTGCTTTTTGAGGCTATGCATACAGGCCATGCAGTCTATTCAACTATTCATGCAGATACGGGTGCGCAGATGCTCAGAAGGCTGCAGAACCTTCCGTTTGACATGCCTCCCAGCGAGCTAAGCGCGCTTAATTTGATAATCGTACAGCACAGGGACAGGCGGGAAGGTATAAGGAGAACCTATGAAATAAGCGAGGTGGTTTCAAGCGGCGAGCTGCTGTCATTGAATCCTATTTACAGATGGAAGGCAAGGGGGGATGAATTCACCAGGGTAAAAGACCCCTTGCGTATAATGGAGGAATTGAACCTTCACACAGGCATGTCACCTGATGATATAAAAAAGGATGTGGCGGAAAAGAAGAAGATTCTGGACTGGATGGTTAAGAAAGACATTAGGAGTATTGAGGATGTGGGCAAGGTAATGAACGTATATTACAAGAGGCCGAAGGATGTGCTGAAGGCAGCCAGAAAGAACCTTCCGTTGAGCAAGCTCTAGTGATTGGAATGATTTTCCTGATACCCGGGCCTCTCAGGGGCCCTATTACCAGATCCCTGCGCGGGCTGGGTGCAAGAATTGCTGCAGGCATGCCCAATCTTAAATATAATCTGAAATTCGTAAGCTCGGATTATGATGCATCTGAGTACATAATCCTCTCTGGAGTGAGTGCGCTGGTAGTTGCCCTTCTCTTCTACCCGCTTATGCTCTTTTTATTCCAAAGCAGGGAGATGGCGCTTGACTATACGGTGTACCTTCCATCCATTGCAGCATTCGTTCTGGTTATATTCTATTATGCCCGCTGGCCCTACATTCAGATGGGTAAGAAGGTTGAGGCTGTTGAGAAGGAGCTTACCTATGCACTGCGAGAGCTGCTTACTGCAATGAATGCAGGGGCTTCGCTTTACAAGGCTATGGAGATGGTTGCGGGTGCGGGCCATGGAAAGGTTAGCGAGGAGTTTGACATAACTGTAAGGGACATAAATGCAGGGGTGCCTGCTGAGGAGGCTCTTGAAAGGATGGCGCTTAGAACTGAATCCCAGTTTTTGAAGAAGATGCTTTGGCAGATGATAGGTGTGCTCAAATCTGGAGCGAGCATGCATGGCGCGCTTGAGAGCATGCAGGAGTCCGTGCAGATTTACCAGCAGAATCAGGTTACCAAGTATACGCAGGAAATGAACCTCTGGATCTTGCTATACATAGTTATTGGAATCGCAATTCCCAGCCTTGGAGCTACCATGCTCGTGGTTCTTTCAATATTCAGCGGTGCGGGGCTTACTGAATATGCAATGGGTATTCTGCTGCTGGGCTGCTTCATTGCAGAGGCTATTCTTATAAAGTATATGAAGGTGAAGAGGCCGGTGATGTATTGAACAGAAGACCTAACTACAGACGAATAGGTGCGCTGGTTTCAGGCGGAACGCGTAGTTATGTTAAGCAGCAGCTGGCATGGGCGGGCCATACAGAGGATGAGATGATCTGGCTTGGAAGAAGCCTTGTGCTTGCATTCCTTCTGGGGGTTATTGGGGGGCTCATAGCCTACTTTGGATTTGATTCTATACCATATGCACTGCTTGCATTTGCCTCATTTTTCACCCTTATAATGGGAGTTAGAATTCTGATGCTTCACAATATGGTGCAGGAGCGGGCTAAGGTGGTTGAAACCATGCTTCCGGATGCGCTCCGAGTAACTGCATCAAACATAAAGGCAGGCATGGTTCCACTGGTTGCGCTGAGAATGGCTGCCAGGCCTGAACTGGGCCCGTTGAAGGATGAGATAGAATGGGTTACTGCAAAATCCATGGGCGCTGGCTCGCTGGTGCAGGCACTCTCCCAGATTTCCATGCGCATCAAATCAAGAACACTTGAGAGGAGCATGTCGCTATTTGCATCTGCTCTAAAATCAGGTGGAACACTTTCAGTACTTCTGGAGAACATAGCTGAGGAAATAAGGGATGGGCTGGAGATGAGGGAGAAGCTCGTAGCTGGTACGCGCATGTATGTTTTCTTCATACTATTCACAGTAATCATAGCAATGCCTGCGCTTCTGGCAGTATCGCTTCAATTTGTAGATATAGTGAATTCAATCGAAATAGTCGAGTCCGGCATTTCCCAGAGCATAGGCCTTTCGGTTCAGAGCCCGATGAGATCGGAAACTGTGTCCACCTTCTCGATAATCACGCTCATAGTAACCTCGATTCTGGCAAGCGCGCTCATAGGCGTGGTTCACGAGGGAAGGGAGCTTGCTGGCTACCCGTATGTAGCCCTGACTGTGGTCGGCTCAATAATATCTTTCTTCATAATGAGGCAGTATATACTAAGGCTCTTCTTCCCTGCGTAGGGCGTTAGATTTTTAAAAGCAGGAAGCGATAGGAGGGCAAGGTGGTGATTAGATGAATTTGCGTGGTCAGGCAGCTACAGAGTACTTGATTATACTTGCAGTAGTGGTGATAATTGCACTGATAGTGGTTGGTGTACTTGGTGCATTTCCCGCACTCTCAGGAGGGGTTACAAAGCAACAGAGCGAAGCCTACTGGCTTAATGCGGAAATAGGTGTTCTTCCCAACTACAGGTTTTCAGGTAATACGGCAAATCTTACCATAAAGAACAACAAGGGCTTTACAATCCGTGTTACTGGAATAGAGTTCGATGGAAGGGGAAGGATGAGTCCGCGCTCAGTTCTTCTGGCTCCAGGCACCCAGGCAGACATAGGCGTTACAGGTCTTTCGAGGTGCAACGCAGGAGAGCAGATAGGCTACACGGTTTCAATAGACTATGAGGACTCTGCTTCAGGCAGGGACTTTACATTCACAGGCACAACTCAGCTTGTTGGAACTTGCCAGTAGAGCTCTTCTGAAAGAGGCTTACCTAATTTTCTTTTTTCTTATAATGTGATGGTAAGCCGATAGGCTGGAATGCAGCTTCAGAAGGACATGGCCTATTAAGAATAGGAAGAGAAGGTCAGCAGCCCCTGCCAGCAGCTCCCAGTTTATGGTTGGGAAAGGCTTCATGAACACTGCCACCTGTCTGGCTGCGAAAACTAGGAGTGCAATTGAGAGTATGTGCAGTGTGTAGGAGAGCGAGTTGCCCCTTACTCTGCAGGAGGTGTCTGCTGCCAGCTTTGAAAGAAGGGCTGCGAATAGGAATGCAAGCAGACTGAAGGTCTGGCTGAAGGTGAATGAAGGCATGTTCAAAGATGGTACGCACGCTTTAATATTATTTACGTAAATAGATTCTTGGGATTATATGGCTGTTTCTCCACTTGATACGCGTTATTTTACGGAGATGAATGAAGTATTTGACGAGCAGAGCAGGCTGAGGCGCTGGCTGGAGGTGGAGGTTGCGCTTGCCCATGCACATGCTGAAGCAGGTAATATGCCGAAGAAGTGCGCGCGCGAGATTGAGCAGGCTGCGGAGAGGGTGAAGCTTGAGCGCGTGAAGGCAATTGAGGCTGAGATTCACCATGATTTGATGGCAATGGTTAGGGCATTGAGCGAGCAGTGCACGCCTGAGAGTGCGCGCTATGTGCACCTCGGAGCCACCAGCTATGATATAGAGGATACGGCAACTGCGCTCATGCTCAAGGATGCATATGACATTATTGAAAAGAGATGCATCAGGCTCGGCGAAGTTCTGAAAAAGCTTGCGCTGAAGCATGCTAAGACTGTATGCGTTGGCCGTACGCACGGTCAGCATGCAGTTCCCACAACCTATGGCCTGAAGTTTGCATTGTGGAAAAGCGAGCTGGACAGGCACCTTATAAGGCTTGCCCAGAGCAAGCCGCGCGTATATGTTGGCAAGGTGAGCGGTGCGGTTGGCACCATGGCTGCCCTTGGCGACAAGGCATTTAGAATTGAAGGCCTGTTGATGAAGAGATTGAAGCTCGAGGCCGCTAAAGTTACAAATCAAGTTGTGCAGCGGGACAGGCATGCTGAATCGCTGTTCATACTTGCGCTGATAGCCAGCACGCTTGAGAAGATGGCAAAGGAAATCAGGAATTTGCAGAGGAGCGAGATAGGCGAGGTGGCAGAGCCGTTTGGCAAGAAGCAGGTGGGCTCATCTGCGATGCCACAGAAGCGAAATCCGCACAAATGCGAGCGCATATGTAGTTTGGCCAGGGTTGTGCGCGCGGATGTGCAAGTGGCGTTGGAAAACATAGCGCTTGAGCATGAACGCGATTTGACCAATTCTGCAAACGAGCGCATAATCATTCCGCAATCATTCATTCTGACTGATTACATGCTCAAGCAGATGACTCCAATCATGAGGGGGCTTGTGTTCTTCCCTGAGAACATACGGAGGAATTTGGAATTGAGTGGCGGTGCAATACTGAGCGAGCGCATGGTTGGCGCATTGGTGGACAGGGGGATGCAGAGGCAGAAGGCGCATGCACTTGTGCGCGAAATTGCGCTTTCCGCATTCAAGAGCAAGGTGCGGGTGAAGGAGGTTGCGCTGAAAGATCATCGGATTAAGAAACTGTTGAGTAGGAAGGAGCTGGATGAGCTGTTTGACTACAAAACATATATAGGCCAGGCTGAAAAAATTGTTAGGAGGTCGGTTTGATGAAAAATGCATGTATTCTTGCCTTGGTTTTTCTGATGTTTGGTTTAGCCCATGCAGATGTAGGCCCATCCCCGAATGCGCCTGAAATTGGAATCCATATTCTTGAGAATGGTGAGGAGTACATGGGTGATGTTGAGATGACCTACGTATGCTCAACCGAGCCTCCGCCCGATGTGGAGCCTGATGATGAGCTTTTTGGAATCTACATGCCCCTTGAATGCGATGCAGGACTTTGCACCAATACCTACTGGTTCTACAAGCTAAACGACTGCTTCTACTCCGAGGGAGTGTTTGAGATGAATGCAAATGGGGAGAACGTTACCAGCAGAGAGGTTGATTTGACGCAGGCAGGCATGTACGAATACAGCTTTGATGTTGGAACTGGAGAGTTTGAGGTTGTGAGCGAGGAGCCAAGGCCTGATACTGGCGCATACTGCTGCCTTCCTGGCCTGATGCTCGCACTTCTTCCACTGGCTGTATTCATACGCACGCGCATGTGATGCTGTGAGCATACACTTTGTTGCTGCATTCATCCTAACCAATCTAATTGAAATGCCGACTGCATGGCTGTTCATAAGAAAGTTCTATTCTGAAAAGCGCATTCTTGCTGTAGTTCTACTGTGCAATGTGATTACGCTCCCTTTTGTCTGGATAGTCTTCCCAACCATGCTCAAGCTTCCGTGGATTCAGGTGCTCCTGCTTGCTGAAATTTTCGCATTCTGGCTTGAAATGGTGTTGTATGTAGCTCTTTTCAAGGGGGCAGGGTGGTTCAGGGCCTCAACAGCAGCAGTTGTGGCAAATTTCTTATCCTTGCTCATCGGTCTGTTCGTCTGAAAATGCCAAGCTTAATAAAGCTCAAAAGGCATATTTTACCCTACTTCTGGAGGGATGTTTATGAAGCAAACAAGTAGGCTATCGGTTCAAAATAAAGTACGGAATCCAAAGATATCTAAAATAGGCAGTAGAATCAGAGATGGTGCGCTTGCATTTTCGGTCTTTTTCAATTCGGCCCTGCCTTCAGGACTACCGCCAGCACTCGCAGCTGCAACTGCAGCTACACTACCACTAGCAATGTCTGGATGTAAATCTATAGAAGTGATCACAGCGCCTCAGTTCCAAAACCCACCAATAGGGGTTGTGGAGCGCGATGATGGAAGGCTTCATTCTCCATTCGTAGCTGACCAGGGCCAGGATGTTAGAATAATGCTCACTGATGTAAACGCACCTATTCTTGCTGAAAATCAGACAGTTGTGAAAGGAATTGTGGGTGGGCATGAGAGAAACATCACTACAAGGCAGAGAAACACTGTAACGTTCCAAGGCAGCACAAGTATCGACGATAATGGCGTGCTGAAAGCAATGGGTCTGTTAACATATAGGATGGAATTTGCAACTACTGTACAGGATGATGGGGAGTTCAATGGTTCTTCATTCTCAAATGGTACGCCAGTAGTGGTTCTTGGTCAGAAGAGATTCGTATCAACGCCTTACAGCGATAGGCAGAATGGTGAGATTCATCTGGGCGATATGCAGATACATCAGAGAATCAGCGAGAATCAGGAGGTAAAAGTAGATTGGAAAGATCCTGCAAACACTTCAGAAGGTTCTGCACTAGTCAAGGTTTTCCTTAAGGTAATTGGAGTTGAGTACGAGGATGCAATATTTAATACCAAAAAACTAATGAGTGCCAGCTTTGGAACTGAAACTCCTTCAGGCCGCCATGCAATATCTACGCCTTCGCAACTCTCGCCAGGGGTTTCATATGGCATCACTTTCCCTGAGGGCAGCGAGCAGCGCAATCTAGGAGTTATCAATATGCACATAGAGCCGTATTACATCAATAATGAGAACAGCGCCTACTGCAGCCTGTTTGTTAATAGCGGCGAGATAAGTCCAAATCAGGATTCAATTACCCACGCCAGATATGGAAATGTGCAGGTTGACGTAATCAGGAGTGGAAGCAGGGTTCAGGCAGTGGAATTCAGCATGCCAGTATTGCTTACTGAGAATGTGGAATTACGCGTTTTCAACAGCGATCTCTCTCTTTGGGTAGGAAGAGATGTGAATACTTCGAAGCCTGTAATAGTTTTCAGCTCGCCATACCTATAGCTTTATGCTTGGCTACTTCTTCTTGCTGAATCTTATGTAGTAAACGCCATTCTCATCCTTTACAACTAATGGATTTTTGATTATTGAGTTTATGTCAAGCTCGAAAATCCCCTGCCTGAGCACACGCACATTCTCTGCATCCAGCGTAACCGGGGCTGCAGTCTTTTCAACTATGTGGGCAAGCTCCTGCTCAATCCACTTAGTATCCCCGAATTCCTCTCCTGCGGAATCACCGGACAGATAGATGAAAACCTTTGCACCGCATTCGCAGCCCTGCTTTAGAGCCAGGGAGCCGTCTGGGTGGACCTTGTTGCACCTTACACATTTATGCGGCATTTTACCACCCCTATCTACGCTTGGTGAATAGATGAATAGATGTAGGGTTTTTCTTTATTTGCTTTATCAATTTTGAAGGCCCGATTACAGTAAGCCCCCTGCTCTTGCCACCTAGAATACGAATTATGGATGCCTTCAGCCCATCGGAATCCCCGCCCAGGGTGCTGACTTCAATTCCGGGGAATTTCGGTCCCACCAGCTTCATGGTTTCCTTTATAAGATTCTTTTCCTCCTCCCTGCTCAGCGGGTTTTCCAGAACCAGGATTCGGTCCTCCCGCACATTATCCAGTATGTAGTCGGTCTTGTTCTCGCCCTCCCTGTCAAGAACCGATGACGATACAAATTCTATGTGTATGCCCTTCATGTTTGCACCTCATTTAATGCGCTTGGTTATCTCAGTGTAAAGCATCTCCATATTCTTGCCTTTCAACGCACTCAGTTCAATAACTGGATACTGGGGGAAGGCCTCCCGAATTCGGTCGGGCTTTGATTTTGGGAGATCAGTCTTGTTTGCAACTATGATTACAGGTATTTTCTTTGCCTCCAGATTTCCCAGAATTGTAATGTTTACCTGTGTGTACGGATCCTCTGTGGAATCCATGACCACAAGAGCTGCATCCACATTCTCAAGCCATTTTATTGCCTCAATTATACCCCTGGTTGCCTCCTTAGCCCGCTGCCTTGCCTCTTTAACGCTCACTCCAAATGGGAGGAACTCGCGGTAATCAACCTTTGTTGAGATTCCGGGCATGTCAAGAAGATTCATATTAAGGGATTTGCCATCCACACTCATCCTAACCTTTTCCTTCTTCTGCACTACGCGGGTTTCATGAGGTATTTCACTGACCAAACCAACAGGCTCGCCCAACCAGTCTATTGAAATGCGGTTTGCTATAGTAGTCTTGCCTGCATTAGGCGAGCCGTAGAAGCCTAATGAAACTGCTTGGCGGCCGTTGAAAAGGTTCTGTAGCCAATTTAGAAATCTTCTGAAGGGCATTTCACCACTGGTCGCACTTGCTTTAGTGCTCCCGTCCTTTAAATATTTTTCCTTTTTGCACAAATAAGGGAAAAGCGGAATTGAACGTATATTATGCCCCCGTAGTAT
>QMVF01000020.1 GCA_003660965.1 Microcaldota archaeon | reverse complement strand
CCAAAATACTCTCTGCCCTTGCCTCATCAAGCTCCTCTACAAACCTCGCCATCCTGTAGGCAGTGGCCAAGTCCGCTTCCCCTGCTGAATAATAATATGCAACCTGCATCTTGTAAAGATTGGGCCACAGTCCCTCAACATCACTCTCCAAAAACAGCTCAACCTCTTTTCTAATACTTGAGGGGCTCATCTCAACCATCTCCACATCAGCAGAATACATGCCTATCGCATACGCAGAATCGTAAATGGCTGCCCCGTAATTTCCATTATCGTATGCCCTCTCAGCCGCAGCCACGTGCCATTTCAAATCCTCGTTTGCGGCACTTGCCATGGCCTGAGCCTCCTCCAATTTCTCCATAGCCAGTACCTCTAACAAGTTTTCCTCAAGTACATTGCCCTGCCCCTCGTACTCATAAAGCCTTTCAACAAGCTTGCACCACTGCCTTGCATACTCCATTTCCCTAAGCTTGTAAATATTAGCTTCAACTCCTTCTGCCTCGTTCTGTTCCACTTCCTCGAGTTTAATGCGCACCCACATCTTTCTAACTTCCCCGCCAAACACCTCATCCAGGTTGTCCATTCTCAACTCCGGTTTCTGAAGACCAACCAGGCAGCCAAGCACCTCGCGTCTAGTAGCTGCAACTTCCTCCTGGGTTGCCTCCCTTCCAACTATGCTTGCATCAACCATTGTCAAGAATGCAAGATTCGCTCCAGAATAATAATAGCCCGCATCCAGCAGCCTATGCGCAGCAGCTATTTCTCCCTCAAAATATTCATCAAATTCCCCATCTCCTCTTTGCTCGGCCGCCTCCACTTCACCTTCCGCATCCTCCAGAGTTTCCTCAGCAATCTGAACGAACCTTTCCAATTCTTCAGAAGCAGGTAGCGCATAAAGCCCAAGGTTCTCAGGAATTTCAGTTCCTATGTATTTATTCTCAGGCTCCTCCGGAATGTTTCCTCCAAGTGCAATGGAGGCAGCCTGAAAAATATCCCTCACTTCATAAACTCCTATTTCGTGCCTCTTTTTAACTCCGCTTAGCAGCATGCGCTCATATATGTCTAGCCTGGGCGTTATGAACACAGCGACTCCGCTCTGAGCAGCAGCCTCTGCCTTTGCACTCACTCCTCCCACCGAGCCTACAGATCCATCAGCCTCAATTGTACCTGTCATGCTGAATTCAGGTATCATCGGAGTTTCATTCAAAACAGAGAGCAGCATTATGGTCATGGCAGCGCCGGCGCTGGGGCCATCTACAGCCTCTGCAAGCCCATTCCCTTCCCCTATTCTGAAAAGCACATCGCATTCGCTAAGGTCTATTGCAAGCAGCCTGCTGGCAACGGAAACGGCTATTCTTTCAGAATTCTGCGTCTGCACTCCTACATATGGTTCGGTTGACATGAATATCGATCCGTCCCCTTCCTTTACTTCCACAGAGATTTCGAGCATATGACCTTCATCACCGACAACAGCCGGAACCAGCATGCTCGCGCTGCCCTCCTTACACTCGCCGGCAATAATTCCGACAAGCATCACCAGCGCCACTGTTAATATTATTAAGTTTGTCGAGCGCATATGCATTCAAATTAACTTTGAGTTTTAATATCTTATCGCAGGTTTTGCTATGAACCGCGTAACCACTGGCCTAAAAGGCCTTGACGAAGCGCTTGGAGGAGGGTATCCAAAGGGAAGCATAATTTCAACAGCAGGAGGTACTGGAAGCGGAAAATCCACCTTCTCCCTGCAATTCCTCCACAATGGAATTACAAAATCAGATGAAAACGGGCTTTACATCTCCTTTGAGGAAGACAAGGACAAAGTCTACCAATTCATGGCCGCCTATGGATGGAATTTCAAAAAGCTTGAAAAAGACGGCAAATTCCTCTTTATGGAATACCTCCCACATGAGGTGGATAGATTCCTTTCGCAGGAACTCATGATTCATGACAAGATTGACGATATGAAGATTCAGAGGGTGGTTCTTGATACCATAACTTCCTTTACAGTAATGTATGAGAACGAGCTTCGTAAAAGGCAGGAGGTGGTCAAGCTTCTCACAAAGCTTAAGAAATGGGGCTGCACCATAATGCTCACGGCAGACAGCAGACCTGATTCATTCGGAACTCCCCACGCCCGCTTTGACATAGAGCCACTTTCAGACGGAGTAATTTATCTTTACAACATTCGAAAGGGAGAACAGCGCTTCCGCGCACTAGAAGTCATAAAAATGAGAGGAACCAAGTACAACGAGCGCCTCTTCCCAATGCGCTTCACAAACAACGGGATCCGGATTTACCCGAACGAGCACCTGTTCTAGCCCCTCTTGATTCTCTCATAAATCTCCTCAACCCTCTTCTCATCAATCTTCTTTCCAAAGCACCGGTGAGGTACCAGCCCTCCGCTGAATTTCTTTGGTATGTGAAGCAGCTCGTGAATAAGCACTCGGTCCTTCCTCTGCTCTTCAAGCTTGTCAAAGTGCTCACTCAGCACCTCTATGATGTAAAACGGTTCAATCTCAAGAGCACTCTGCCATATGGAGGGCATGCTCCAGATTCTCGCATAAGCCCGTGCCTTTGCCCCGCGCGAGCGCATGCATATTATTCTGTATGCATTCACATGCGGGAACTCGCCGCTCCGAAGGAGCTCCATAAGTCTTTCCTGCACATCATGCGCCTTCTCTGATTTCATGATTTAAACATGCACAAAGCCAATTAAAGCCTTCACAGCTCTTTTCTTGTTGTGCGCATTTCACGCTCGACTCTCATATGGTACATCGTTCCAATACTGCTATTCTTCATAATAGCCTTCGCATTCTTCTCCCAGCCAATAGACCTTTCTCAAACCAAGCTGGAAACAGAGGAAGACCCGCTTACGCCCAACGTACAGCTACAGCTTCTTCCCGGAGAGGTCTACAGATACGAATACAACCTCTCGGGCGAGCTTAGCAACGTAACCTATTCCGTAATGGGACTTTCAAACGACTGCATGAATGTACATGCGGATGCATCCAACTCCGAACTGCAGGCAGAAACCGATCTGTGCGTTTACGTTTCAACAGGACAGGTAAAGAACTCGTCACTTTCCCTCGACATCTCTCAGCCCTGGATGCTTGCCCTAGAGGAAGGGTTTGTATGGAATTCGGAAACCAGAATAATTTATCCCGACCCAGTGGAACTCGAAGACATTACCAGATTAACCATACAGTTTCTGGGCGTTGAAACTTACAGGGGAAGGGAGGCCTTCAAGGTTCGCGCCAGCACTGAACGCATAATCACAGGATCAGCACCTGCAACCATAGAGCATATTCTGTGGGTGGATAAGCAAAAGCGCGTTCTTCTGGGTTCAGAGGCAGCAGTTTTTAAAATAAGGCTGCTTTCAGCCCCGTTTGAATTCGACTAGCCTCCCCTTATTACAACCAAGGGTATGGCGCCTTTTTCAAACTCCTCAAACGCAATTCCAACAGTATTGGTAAGATCCTGCACTTCTATTAAGGGCGGCGCACCCATTGCAAGCTGTAGTGCCCTAGCCCCTATAAGCCGCGCCTTCTCGAACCTGTTCAATTCATCCGTTGTAGTAGCAGCCAATATGCTCACCCATTTTCAGAGATTCTATTATACAGGCTTAAATTAAAAAACGCTTACCCCTTCTTCTCCGCCTCCACATGGTCTGCATCTACAAAGCTGCAATACACTATTGATGAACTGCCCAACTTATAGCTGAACATTCCAATGAACGGTCCATCAGGGTTTGTCATATTCTTCTTATCAGGCCCTTCAAATGTTTTCATCTCATTCGCAGAATGATCCATCAGTTTGAATGTATTACTCTCCCAATCATACCGCGCGCGCCATACGCGGGGTCTGCTTGAAAGCACAAGCACATATTGATTATCCGAAGCTCTCAAAAACCCAAAGCTCGGCAAGCCATCCTTCTCAAACGAGTGCGGCACCAGCAGCGCATGATCCTTAAGGCCTTGATAGCCTAACAGTATGTCTGCATGAATTTTCAGACTTCCCTCCCCCATCTGCCTTACTTCATACGTAACCCTTCTTCCAAACGCTTCCCCGCGCTTTGGAAGTATGAACAGCGGCGGCTGCAGCGTCAGCTTAGGAGCGCCGCACACACTATGCTCATCCACCTGCGGACGCAATCTTAGAAATTCAGAATTTTCCACAAGCCGTAAGCCCCTTCTATTTGCCTCATTTACCAGCTTTGGCATGCTGCCAGTAAACACATCGCTAAGGCCCTGTATGTTGAGCAGTTGCATCTTGCGTGCTGGATACATAGTTTCACCTTTTCCTAAGCTCAGAACCAGCCAATTCTTATGACTCTGAAGGCTTATAAACGGTAAACCTGCTCTCCTCCCACCACTTCTGCATTCCTCTTGCCCGCACCTAACCCTTCACCAACCGCCACATTCCCTTCGCTCACCTATGCTATCACTCGCCACCAACTATCTCGTCGTACTCCTTGTCATTGAACTCGTAAACCTGCTTATTGCCTCCGCCAAATCTCTTCATTAACACATCCTCCCGCCTTCCGTCAATGATTGTGCGATGAGCAGGATCCATGAGAAAGTACTTTTTGCCAACAGAGAAGCCTACGAAAACATGTCTCTCTCCATTGCTCTCCACAATCACCTTTGCACTGTCGCATTCCATAGACCTCAGAAGCGAGCACAGAAGCACTGCCTTATCCATCTCATCCGCGGCCCTAAGTTCCACAATATCGCGGGGCTCGAGCCAGAAATCTACCGGCAGTTCCTCATTTGCAACTTCCTCAAGAACGAACTCATATGCCTTGCGCGCAGCAGCCTCAAAGTGTTTACTGAATATATATGGCCTGAATTCCTCGAGAATTTCATCCTTGAGCTTTATTATCACAGGGTCATTGGGTACAATAAGCGAACGTAGCTCAGTCACAGTCTTGGTTTCAGCCTTTTCTATAATCTCCCTGTACCTCTCTATAATCCTTCTGTAAAGCGCTATCTTTCTTCTCAATTCCTCTTCAGCAGTTTCTCCTTCTTCCTTCGCTTCCTTAGAAACAGCAGCCCCCTTGCCCTTCTTCCGCTTTATAAAGGGCATGTCAGGAATTTTAAGCTCAACCACGTCGTAACTATCGTCTGCGAGAGTTAAAAACCTATGTGAAGATACTCTTTTATGAAGCTTACATTTTACGGCGGTGCAAGGGAGGTAGGCCGCAACTGCATAGGTCTTCAGGAAGGCCGCAGCTCCTTGCTCATGGACTGCGGGGTAAATGTGGGTGCGGATTCCCTCTCAGAAGAATTCCCTCTGCTTGAAGATGCCAAAGATTACGGGCAAATTGCAATATCCCATGCCCATCTTGACCACGTGGGCTACCTACCCATTCTCTACTCTAAATCAAAGAAATTCAGAAGCAAGATTTTTGCAACCAAGCCAACCCATGATCTGATGGGCCTGCTACTTGCCGATTACCAGCGCCTTAGCAATAAGTTCTCCAAAGATGCAATAAAGGGAGTTGTTAGACACTGCAAGTCAATAAAATATAAGAAAAAAGCAGGCAAATCCATGCGCTTCTCATTTTATAATTCAGGCCACATTCTTGGCTCTTCAATGGTTCTAGTACATTCCAAATCCAACCTCTTATTCACGAGCGATGTTAACAACAGAAAAACCCGCCTGCTAGAACCCTGCCATCATGGCCTCACGGCAAAAACGCTCATAATGGAGAGCACCTATGGGGCTGCAAAGGACAAGCACAGCCCGCTTAAGGAAGTTATTAAGGAGCTGATTGATGAAATTGAAACAACTCTAATAAAGGGAGGATCGATTCTCATACCCTCTTTTGCCGTGGGCCGCGCACAGGAAATCCTATTCATATTAGAACAGCACATGACCAGCGGGGCTCTCAGCCCCGTTCCCATCTTTGTTGATGGAATGATACTGAAGGCTAATAGAATTTACAGGCAGAACCTTGACTTTGCAGGCAAGTCCATAAAGCACCAGCTGCTGCACGGCTCGCGCGATCCTTTCAAAAGCAAGCACTTCCACATTCCAAAAACCAGAAGCAGATCAGATGTTATGCGGCAGCAGGCAATCATAGTTTCAACTTCGGGCATGCTTACAGGTGGACCTGCTCACATTTACCTCAAGTACATGGCAGATAATCCACGGAATCTCCTTGCATTTATAGGTTATCAGGCAGAGGGCACGCCGGGCAGGCGCATAGTTGATGGTGATCGTGAGATTGAAATAGATGATCAGAAGGTGAGAATCAGAATGACTGTAAAGGAGTTTGACTTCAGCGCTCACAGCGATCAGGCAGGTTTGGTTCAGCTGGCAAGAACCACAAAAGGCCTTGAACGAGTGTTCTTGATTCATGGAGAGCCGGCAAAGCTCAAGGAGCTCCGCGATGCATTAAAAGAGAACTATGAGGTTATTATACCTAAGAATGGCGAAAACTATAGGGTGTAAGGATGAAGTTCGCAGAGCTTTTTCCACTGACTGACCAAAACCTGATCTCCATTTTAAAAATAGACCACCGGGCAAGCCTTGCCCGTTCAATACGGCCTTCAAAGCCGAAATCAATTTCCGCCTCCCGGCTCTTCAGTGTGAAAAACGATGTGGTAAAGGCCCTTTCCCCCTTCTCCAGCGCAACATTAATTGATCACAATGCAGCCAAGAAGTGCAAATCAAGGCGTACCCTGTCCAAAAAAGATACGCTGATATTCCCCTTAGAGCGCACAGGCTTTTCACAAACAGCGGGCGAACGCCTTAATCTATTAGAGAAGGGCTGGACTCCCAAAAAGGCAAAAAGAGCAGGTGCAACTGCAGTAAAATTGCTTCTCTACTACAACCCACGCTATCAGAGATCAGCCTCAAGGCAAACTTCTCTTTTGAAAAAAGCAAGCTCCTTATGCAAAAAGGCAGGCATACCCCTTATGCTCGAATTGGTGATTTACGAAATTTCACTCGACATGTGGGAGGGCGCAATTTTGAATTCCGCGCGCGAGTTTTCCCCTCACTGTGATCTAATTGCCCTACAATTCCCCTCAACTTCAATTGAAATGGCTTCTGCAATCAGGGCATGCGAGCGCATTTCAGACTCCCTTTCAATCCCCTGGGTTCTTCACGGGGACAGGGAGGACTTTGCGCAGTTCAAATGGAAGCTGGAAGCAGCGTGCCTTGGAGGTGCGAGCGGCTTTTCTGCAGGATCTGCTGTTTGGAAAGAGGCAGTCCGCCTTTCTGCATCTGAACGCCTTCATTTTCTCAACGTAATTTCAGCAGGAAGGCTCATCCGCCTGCGCGACATAGTTAGAAAATATGGAAGAAGAGTTGATGAATTTGCCTAAGAAAAAATACCTGAAAATTGCAAACAGGCTTTCCCATCTCATAGAATTGCATTTCAAAAAAGCGGGTTTTGAAAATGCAATACTTGGTCTGAGCGGAGGCCTCGATTCCTCCACTACTGCCTACCTTCTTGCAGATGCTCTGGGCGAACAGCACGTATTCGGAGCAATCCTTCCCTCCTCTGCCTCTCGTAGGCTTGACCTGGAACACGCCCACCTAGTGGCCCGTTCTCTAGGCATTGACCACTATGCTTTCAACATATCAGATATAATCCACTCAATAGCTTCAAGAATACATGGTTATGGGCTTTCACCGCAGAATGAGATTGCCAAGGGCAACATAACTGCAAGGCTGCGTGCAATATTCCTTTACAATCTTGCTGCAAGAAAGCGCGCACTGGTTGTGGGAACTGGTGATAGGAGCGAACTGCTTCTTGGCTATTTCACAAAATACGGGGATGGTGCGGTTGATCTACTCCCCCTTGGCTCACTTTACAAAACTGAAGTAAAGGAGCTTGCAAGTGCAATTGGCGTGCCTAGGGCCATAATAAACAAGCCTCCCTCACCAGGGCTCTGGGCGGGCCAGAGTGCTGAAAAAGAGCTTGGGGCAAGTTATGAAAAGCTGGATGAGGTTCTGCGCCTGCTCGTTGATAAAAAAATGAAGCCAAAGCGGGCTGCAAAGAAAGTGCGCAACCAGCAGTTAGTGGAGCGAGTGCTCTACTTAATGCGCTCCAGCGAACACAAGAGAAGGCTTCCCCCCATTCTCATGCCTTAGGCACTTCCCTTTTCTCCAATTGCTATTCCTGCCGGCCTGTTGAAAACATTGCCTATCTTTATACCGAGTAGCGCCTTTATTCCCTTCTTAGCAGCAAGGTCCACCAGCCTCTGGGTTACCACTCCGTCAAACACCACTGCATCCACATCCGAAGCACCTTCAAGAGTAGGAAGAATATCTTTCACCAAGATCTCATTCTTCACATTTCCTTGTGCATCATAGAGTCTTGCCCTTGCAGTATTCTCAAGCTCCGAAAGGCTGGAATAAAGCTCTTTTGGCATGCTTGACTCGCTCTTGGTTGGGCTTGGGCTGGCTGCGGCCTCTCTGCGCGGTGCCCGAGATGGTGCGGGCCTTGGAACACTCGGCCTTGCCCGGGAGAAACTCCTTCTCCTATTATCATATCTTCCCCTGTGGTTGTTCTGTTCGCGTCTATGCTGGTCCTCGGCCTGCTCTACCGGAACCCGTGCTCTCAGCGCCTTTATCACTTCCTTTCTGGAAAGCTCCTCAACCTCCTTTCCGGCAGGCGCACGTGCAACATAATCCACATCAGCAACAGACATGATTTCCTTTAATATTATATCCCCTCCCCTATCCCCATCAAGGAACAGGGTTACCTCTTTCTTCTTGCACAGCTCCATAAGGGTTTTAGGTATATTCGCTCCACCAATTGCAATCACATTGTCCATACTGTTCTTAAGCAGGTTGAGCACATCTGCCCTTCCCTCCACCACAATTATGGATTCAGAGGTTCGAACGCCGGGTCCAGCAGGAAGCTTTTCAGGCCCGTAGGTTCCGATTTCAGAAATCTTTACCTCCTGCCTCACCATCTCGCTTATTTCATTGCTCTCCGGAATTTCAGTGGAAAGCAGGGATTTCAACAGGTTCTTTGCCCTGTCCACCACTGTGCGCCTCTTCACATTCCGCGTATCCTCAATCTTCTCAATATTGATTTTAGCGCTGTAAGGCCCCACCCTGTCCACAGTTTCAAGCGCAGCTGCAAGTATGCAGGTTTCAACCATGTCTAGGCTTGAAGGCAGCTGAATTTTTCCAATGCTCTTACCAGCCCTTGCCTGTATGTCCACTTCAATCCTCCCAATCCTTCCATTCTTCTGCAGTTCGCGCAGGTCAAGATCATCGCCAAGCAACCCCTCAGTCTGCCCAAAAAGAGCTCCCACCACATCAGGCCGCTCGACCATACCTCCTATTTCAACGCTTGCATGAACCACATATTTTACAGTATCTATGTATGTCTTAGCCATATTTTTCACCTTTGTTCAATTTTTCTTCCAATCAACTTTTTCCTGAATTCCTCAAGCTTCCGCGGTATTTCCTCCACCGTGCGGAAGCCGAGCACATACTTCAAATTCCTCCGCAACTGAAGGTCGGGCTCAACGCCGCACCCTTCCAGCTCACCCACAAGCATCTCAGCCAGCTCATCGCCAGCCCCATCCTTGTCCGTAAGTATGGTTGCACGACCTGCATCAACGCGTGAGCATATGCCTTCCATTCTGCCACTTGCAAGCACAACCTTACCCTTCACTCCAATTTCCCTGAGCGCTCGCAAATCCTTCTTACCCTCTACAATCACCACCGATTGATCAAGCTCCCGCAGTGCGCGCTCAAGAAGCCTTCTCTTCCTCTCCAGCTTTCTCTGCTCCGGATTTCTCGTTCGCACACTATCCCTTACCTGCCTGAGAGAATGAGTGTAAATGTGCTGT
>QMVF01000019.1 GCA_003660965.1 Microcaldota archaeon | reverse complement strand
CTCAATGATCTGCCCGTACTCCCGCAGCTCCTCTTCTTCAAGTCCGGTACCTCTCTTGTTTACAATTGCATCTACGGTTTTTCCTGGCTCTTTTAATATCTCTTCAGCAATTATTGCGAAATTGTTAATCTGATGACGGTTCACCTCGTTTAAAAACCTCAGGGAGCTCTTAGTAAACATCAACCTACCTGACTCTTCCTCCTCATACTTCAGCAAATTCTTTTCAATAAGGCTCTGAACTGCATTATCAAAAACCTCCTCGGTTATCCCATAATCCTCCGCATGTCCTGCCCACCTCAACCATTCCATTGCCCGCTCCTTATTTCCAGAGGCGAGCGAAGTGAGCACAATCATCTCCTTCATGTCCTCGATTCCAAGCATTTTCATCCCAACCTGCCAATACAGAACTGCATAGTCTATCTGCGGCCCTATCTCCTGAGGAAGCTCAAGATCAGAATCATCTCCATTTATAGGCCCCGGCTCTCCTCCAGCAGGCGCACCGCCAGACGGCAGATCAGACTCGTCTTCGAAGCGTATACTGTTGATAACTTGAAGCACATACCTGTACCTATCTTCATTTGACAGTGCTTCCAACCGCTTTTCTAAAGACGTACGGAACTTTTTAGTACTTGCAAAAGCACCGCCCATCATAAATACAAACACACCGGGTGCAAGTATACTTGTGTCAGCAGCAACCTCACCAACCTTTCCTAAGAATTCAACCGCACTCTTTGCAAATTCCCATATGCCCTTCAGCGTATCCACCACACCATTCTTCACGTCTTTGAGCCTAAGCATTGCCTCCTGGCCTGTTTCAGCAGCCCTCTCAAATGCATACTTTGCAGAATGCCTCCAAACCTCTACCACTGCGCCGAGCGAAGCAACCCATCCAATTACCTTGCCTGCTTTCTGCGGGATAGTTGGCAACTTAACATCTGCCTTTGCATCTGACTTATCCAGTCTTATTTTGGGCATTATTGAAATAGCCACCTTGCCTCCAATCAAAGTCAGGGGCACGATGAATGAGTGCGGATCTGCAAAATGAATCTTTCCAGCCTCTATAATATCTGGAAGCAGGTCTCCCCACTGATCGGTAGTAGAAGCAACATTGCCTGCTACTGCAATCCCTTTGAACGCAATCCATGCCTTAATACCCCAGTTGAAGCTCTCATCAAGTAGCCAGTTGACCGCGCTTGCCCTGCTTATTTCCATTACGCTCCTTCTGATCTCTAATTCAAACTCATTTTCGAGCTGCTTGATAAACAATTCGCGATCTTCTTCCACGATAGCCATTTGCTCAAAACCGAATGCTGCATTCATCACTATACGTTTGGCCAAATCCTCTGCCCTCTCATGCCTTTTCTGCTGATCAGGAATTCCAGGGAGCATGTCTTTGAAATAGTGGAAGAAAGCCTCATTTAACGCACTTCTACTGTCCCTGCTAAGCGCGGGAGGAACACGCGTCATGCGTGGAGCATTCCCGTTGCCCTCATTGCCATTTCCTCCATTTTGAGCTGCAGTTTGTCGTCTCCAGAACATGAAATCTACTCGCTGAGGATTAGGTATATATAATGCCTCTCCCGCCTTAAATATCTATGCTTTTTCCTCGATTGTTTTTAGACGAGCAGGTGTATTTTTAAATCCCCGGTTGATTTATATATTTATGACATCTGGCTCTGCGCTGCAGCAAGCCCCTTCTTCTGAAATCGCTCCCGAGGTGGTTGCAGCATATCAGACCGACCGTGTAGCCCTGAGTGATTTTTTACACAGAACCTATAATTTTCTATATCAAAAAGGCATGCATTATCAAAACCTGTCTAATAAAGAGTCCGGCACATCTAAAGGACAAGAGTATGCAATTGCCGCAACTCAAATTTTCAATATTTTGCCGAATTTCCGAGATCTTTTGGAAGTGCTGGATTCATCAACCTATCAGAACCCGTCAAACGTAAGTGATGCGTACACTAATTTATTTGGAATGGCTTCAGCAGCCTTTCAGATGGAATCAGCAATTAATCAACGAACCTGGAAGCTTGATCTGGAGCTTGGCCAGGCATGGATAAACAATTTGCCAGAAAATTCCATTCCAAAAGATGCAAGCGGCAATCCCATGGATTCAACCGTTCTACATGTTCAGCAAAGGCGTGCGGCTCTGGTGGCAGGAACGGAGCAGATCAACAACTTGCTTCTTCATATGAATTCAGATGAAGCACCTTATATTGAACTGCTGGGCAGGGAAAAGGTTAACAACCTTGTTCTCATGGCTCAAGAATCATGGGGCCTGCTCAACCAGGCACTAGTTATGCATGATGAAACCGTTGATCGATATGGACCACAATGCACGAGTGGTCAGGCCTTTTCACTAGGGAAAGAGGCCCTTGATACTTATGTGCGTTTTGAAAGAGAACTGTTTGAACAGGTTTCAAGTGCTGAGAACTACGATAAACTTTTGGAACAATATCGTCCTTGGAGAGCATGGCTTGCTCATCATGGGGTAAATAGGCAAACGATTGCGGATGTAAGTGTATTTGGACTACTGGTGGCTTCTCCTGCTATAGCCGGAATTCCTGTTGTTGGTCCTTATGCAGCCGGAGCTGTTATCTATGGGGGCTCTGCCTATTTTATGATTCGCGGAGCCCAGGGCTTAGGTACTGCTATCGGTTCTGGTAATTTTGGTTTCAATATTGAAACAGGCTCCAACATTGCCATGATAGTTGCACCAGGATCTCATCTATTAAGGGCCGCAACTATTCCAGCATGGGCATCAAGGCTTAATTCAGTTCTTGGCTCTACCGCGGGACTTTATTTACTTGGTTCTCTATCAGTGGATTCATACAATGTGATCGTAGATTCACGAGAAATTGGGCTAACAGGCGATGATTGGGCGCGGCTTTGGACCAATGGCGTATTCTTGGGTGTTGGTGCGCTATGTGTGGCTCGTGGGGGTATGGATTTAGTTAGGGGCAGGTCTAGAAACAGCAGAGTTATAGATTTAGCAGAGGCAAGAGAAACCCTTTCCGAAACCGTTCCTGTGAGGACTGGCGAAACTGGCACAGGCGTAAGAACTACCACTGCAGAAGTTGCTGCTTTTGAAGCTGTGCGTATGCGGGGCAACGAGGTTCTTGATAGAGCACGAGAGCAAGTTGGGCGAGGAGAAGAAGGGTTGAGGGAGCTTTTTAGAGATAGAGGTGAAATTGAAAGAACCATCGAGGAGTTGAGGGCTGTTGAGGATGCGGAATCAGTGAGGCCAGTGGTCGAAGAGCTTGTGAGCATACGCAATCAAGCTGTTGAATTTGGAAGGCAGGAGGCACGTGCAGTTGCGCATGAAAGAGCACGATTTTTTGAATCAGACCCTCTTAATATTGGTAGGGAGGCAAGGGGAGAGGTGCTTGATGCAAAGGTGAATGAACTTGCAGATGCGTATTTTGAATTAGGAGAACCCCTGTTCATTCAGTTTGAAGGCCTGATAATCGAGAGAATAAGAACCAGCGGTCAGTGGGGGTCAAAAGGCCAATATTCAACCTATAACAACTACTGCAACAATTCCAGATATGCTTATGAAGGTAGCAACCTGATGCCAGAAGATTTTCTAGGGGCATACCAATCCAAAGTCCGGCTTGGTGCAGGCGAAAACCTTTTGGAAGTCCAATCACCAGAAGTTCTTATGCGTAGAGCCTATGTTCTTGACTTAATGGGTGATACTTGGGGTGCATATGAGCTAATGCAAACTGTTGCAGAGCATGCGACCGAACTTAAGAATGCAGGAAATTCCGAGGCAGCGAATAATATTTATGCTCAGCTTGCAAGGCATACAGGCCAGCTTCAGCAACTTGGCTATTCTGAAAGTGCAGGAAGAATGAGCGCACTGATTCCTCCGATGCCTGCACCTGCTCAGCAACCAATATTTAGCTGGGATCGTTTGCTCAAGGATCAGCGAGGTGCTGTTGACATGCGTTTCTTTTATCCGTGGAAATGGGGCGAACTATTGCGTGCAGGGCAGCAGGAAGCGCAGCGTTTCCAGAATGCATATGAGGCAACGCTTCAAACAACTGCTGAGGGCTCGCCACAGCGCACTGCATTGGAAACTGCATATGAGCATATGAATGAGCCTGCCCGCATACTCTTGACTGACGGCCGAACCATACTTGTAGATTGGCTTGACTATGCGCTCCGGACTCAGGATGGCCGTGAAGTGCTTGTCATAAAGACTGACTCCGGAGAGCAAATATCCTTTGATCGCATTACAAACATAGATATATTCGCTAACAGGTTGGAATCTGCCTATGCACGCGTAAGCCCCACAATCACAGACCCTGCACAGCATGCGCTTTTGGAAACTGCGGCAGGTGCAGGAGATGTTCCTGTGCTGGTTACTTTAAAGGCAGGTGGTGTTTTGCCTGTAAGTCAGCTACGCCTAAATTTCGAGATTGTGAATGGTCGTGAAGTACCTGTGATCAGCACTGACGGCCGCCTATTCTACGCCTTGGACCAGGTCAAGTCAATAGAGCTAGAGCCAAGCGAAGCGCGCGTTGCAGAAGCACAGGCCGAAACATACACTGTTGATTTGAGTGGAGGAAGGAGTCAGCCAGCACCACGTCCAACCTCCCAGGCACCTTGGATTTGGAGGCGTATGAATACGCAATTAATACAAGCAGTAGTTGAGCCAACTTTTACCTCAGAGGGTGCTTTTTCATCAGAAACAATCGCCCAATTAGGTAGCTTGAGACCAGGAACCACACTTATTCTTTTCGATAGTGCAGGCAGGCCTTACAAAAAAGGCAATTTGGTGAGTTTCGATTCTCAGAATGGTGTTGTAACGATACGGGAGACTGCAAGCCTTTTTTCCACTGCGCAAGATGGGACTTTGGTTTTCAGTTGGCGAGAACTAATTCCCAAATCGCGCTCTTATAATCCACAGCTTGATGGAATAGGCAGAATCGAGGCTTTGCGCGCCCCAATTATAGTTCCACGCGGCCGTTTGGGCAGCGAATATACGGGGATAAATGAAGTAAGAAATGGAAGAATACGAAATGGACAACTGATAGAATTACGATTTTCGGATACTGATAATCAAATCTACAACGGCCTCTATTACTTCAGGCGCATGACCCAGAAAATCGAAAATAATCAACCAGTCGTAGATAGCAACGGAAATCCGATAATGGTTCTGGAAGCAATCCCACGTGGTTGGCCTTGGACTTACAGTCGGGGTGCGGGAGGCCATAATACTGCTCGTCTTATTTCTGCTTCCATAGCAAGTACACTTGCAACTTACAATTCTATGCTTTATTCCGCAGGTGGCTTTGGAATGTCTGGTCTAGCTGGTCTTGGTTCAACCAGCGGCGCTGTTCTGGGCTACTTTGCCGCAGACTTTGCTTTGAAGAAATTCGGTCAACCGGTTCAGATTCCCGTAACTGATGGCCTTGTTGTACGAACTTATGAACCGTTTATACGAGTAACCCAAACGAATCGCGCACTAGCTGAAACAACCTCTATCTCTCCAGAAAACATGCCTATTGAAGAGTTCATAGCTCAACTTTACCTCTCGAACCGTGACTTTCCGATCAACGTAGCCTCTGCCGATCCCTTCTTCAGTTTCCCACGCTTCCGTACGGGCTTTGAACGCATAGTTGTGGACTGTATAACTGCAGACCAAATTCTGGGCACCGTACCGGAAGGAGGAGGTGCGCGCCAAGGAGGCATGACTCCACAACAGCTCATGGATATGCTCAAGAATAAAACGATCTATATACATTATCAAAACCAGCCTTCGGTGCTGATGACAGTAGATACTACCGGTAATGCTCATGCTCTTTATGGTCATCGTGGTTATGCTGGTGAGACCATTGATTTGTGGAGACAAGCGTCTAGTGAAGGAATGGTGCGAATAGATATTGTTGGTGAAACTTCTGCTCTTCCCTTTGGTCTTGAGTGGGGAAGATCTACGACAGTCACATATGCTGCTGTCGAACTTTCTTCTGAAGTTCAAAGTCTGACAGATACTGCCACGCGCGTTGTTGAAGAACAAACACCACCCACTGATTCTGCGAGAACAGAAACCACGCCCGCCACTGAGGAAACCGCTCGCACAACTGAATCTGAAAGCGTATTTACTAGTTCAGATGCACAACAGGCTGAGGAAATAGCAGAAAATCCACCTACTGATCCAGAAGCCCAGGCCGATGCTGCTAGTGCTTTAGAGGAGATGATTGAGCGGGGCTCGGAATCTGAAAATCCTCAGGATCGTGCTACTGCAACTGCAATGGCTTCTGCAATCGATGCAGCCAAGCGCCACCCTGGTTGCACTACTGTTGCGATTCTTGCTGCAGGTGGTCTTGCTTACCTATTAGTTTCACGATCGGGCAGTCAGGACGAAGTTGACCAGACAACTCAACAAGAGCAAGCTCTCAGTGCTAGCAGAACTGATAATGATTTACGGGCGTTCGAGCGGGGCGAGACTACGCCTCCTCCTGCCGAAACCTTGCATGAGCCTTCAGATATTCCGGCTGAAACCGATCAAGTAGAAGAACCAGAGGCTACTGAACCTGAGGTACCTGAAACTACACAAGTTGAAGCACCAGAACCAGCAGTTCCCAGCACCGTGCCTGCCGGAATGCACGACGTTTTCACAACAACTATTCAGAGCTTTGGGCTTGAATACTCAGATGTATCTGATTTCTTCGAAGGCCCCAATTTCTATCAAAAACTAGTTGATGCAGGGGTAAGTCCGACCGGAGGCAATCACAGCATAAACTCTTACTTTGGAATCTACGCCGAGCTTGTTCAACAGTCTAAGAGCCAGGATGAAGTTCAGGGCCAGGCCGCAACTAACTTGTTAAACATCATCGAAGGCTCAACTCAGCTCAACGTGCAATATTTATATGAACATCCACTTGCAAATACCTTTAGCGCAGTCGAAGACTATGTTAAAAACAACTTTAATTCAGACTTTTTCCAAGCTCATTCTGGCGAGGCTGGGCGTCAATATGAGTCATATAATCAGGTACTCTTGAATTCTGGAGCTTCCGACGCTCAAAGGGCGCTTTATCTATGCCGCTATGCTGAAATTACCGCCAAGGCTAGAAGCGCAACTCATGATGAAGAGTGGGCAGGCGCACAAGATCTTTTGAAGTTGTTAAAAACAGCAGAAGCCTTAGATGAAAGTGAGTACAGAATGAATCCCCTTCAAAGTGCCTTCTTCACAATTTCAAGCAATATTGAAAATGAAGGAGTTCTTTTCTATCTTGAAGATGTGCATTCTATGCATAAGATTTCAGATGAACTTTTAACACCTGCCCATGGTTGGTATATCGAACGCACTGATGGGTCTACTAGAACTATTGATGGAAATTTACCTTATTCTAAGCTACTTTCAGAAAGAACCGAGCCAGAAGCCTGATTTTAAGTGCCTTAGATTATTTAACTTAATCTTCGTATTATTATCATGAGCCCGAGACAAACCACAGTCAATGATCAGCTCGCCAGCTTGGCAGGAGTTGATGCAAGTCAGATTTATAGAATAAGCAATCAGAGAGCCTTTTTTGTAGTGAAGGATGATTCAATTGAGTTCTACACTTATTCAGGCCAAGGCGCAAACATGCGTATTCAGCAGGGAGAGCTTGCGCCCAATCATCTGAATATGGCTACTTTGAAGAACGCAGTCGCATCCCTGCTCAACGTAGCGCCTGATTCAATTTCAATTTCACAGGCAGAGGGGGACGGAGGGGTTGTGCATTCGACTGCAGATAATTCAGTGGTAGCTGAATTGAATCTACAGGGAGGAACCGCAACTGCAACCCGCTATGCACCAGCAACTATTCAAATGCCCGGGCAGGCTTTGGAAGAAATCCCTTCAGAAGTAAATATGGAAAACTCCCAGCATCTGCTTTACGTGAGCGCGCTTTCAGCCGATGATATCAGAGCACAGGCTAGGGAGGAGCTCGACTTTTTAGCAACAGTTAGGGAGCAGAGCCCGCAGTTCTCCTCTGCATTCTGGGAGGGATTGGAAGGCGATGAGCTTCAGAACGCATTGAATGGAACTTTTCTCAGGCCCGAATTCCGCAGCATTGTTTTCCAGCTTATGCAAAATGCAGAAACACATTTACAGAATGCACTCAATGCAACTGATCACACCCGGGCAGCGCAGGAGCTTTCACAAGGCCTTGACTACATCTCAGCATTCTGCACAGCTGCAACTATCGTGGGAAAGCCCGATAGCATCTGGAACTCGCTGAACATGTCGGAAGAGCTTGCAGCAGGTCTGCCCAACTACGATCCATCAACACTCATAAACGATCTTGAACTGAATTTGGGAACCGCAATGAATGACTTGCAGAATTGCGATTATTATTCAGCGGCCGTAAAGGCTGGTTATGCGCAAAGCGAGCTGATTTACCTTAATTTCAAACTGCTTGCAAACGGTGAATTACACAGTGCAAACCTGCTTGCGCAGATATTCCGCGATGCAGGCATGCCCATACCTCCGGAGCTGCTTGATGTTATAGGCAATGCAGGAAGCGGGCTTACCATGCTTGCGAATATAGGAAGGGAGGAATTCGGTGCAGGTTTCAACCAGCAGGGCACTGACCAGATAAGGGAAGACAGCGGCAATTATTTGTATGAGCAGCTGGGTGCACTGCACGCGCGCCTGGCAGCAATTCATGATTCGCAATTCCTTGAAAATTATGAAAATCAAATACAGGAGCAGCAGGCTACTGACCGCGTTCAAAACTGGACTGGTGCCTATCAGCCTTTGAGGGACTCTATTGAAAATAATCTTTCACAAGGCGCACTTACAGCTGAGCAGAGTGCAGATTTACTGGGCAGGCTGGATACTGCACTCGAATCAGCAGACCAGGAGCAGATGTTCAACACCTATTGGGATGTTTTTGTTGATATTGAGAAGTTCAAGTTCATAACTGCCGGCCTGAGCGAAAACAGCTTTGCGATTACCAATTTAGAGGGCGCAAATCAGGAGCTCAAATTAACAATTCAAAACCTTCCTCCAGATGCAAATGTTAATGATGCAATCACCCGCGTGCTTGCGCCTTATTTAGATATATGCAATAAGGATTGGGAATTCCTTTACAATACACGGGCGCTTTCAGCTTCAACTGACCGCGTAATCAATTACATAGATATGGGGTATAATGCGCATAGCTTAAGTACTGACGAGCGCAATAGAGCATATGCTGCAGTCACAGGCTTTAAGCAGGAAATAAACAGGGTTTTGGACAGCATTCAAACAGGAGAGCTAAGCTATTCTTTCTACACTGGCGACTCTTATCCTGGTGAAGTATACTTCAGAAATAGCTTCGGCTGGGCTATGGAAGAGTCGCTTGAATTCCTCAGGCCGCAGTTCGGCAGAAGGCCGAGAATGGATGATTTTGAGAATATGTACCAGAACCTGACCAACGTCATGGCCGCAGTTCATAATACTGAGAACTTCGATACTGCAAGGTCTGCAGCAATGGTTGGCTTAGCTCAAGCAGGCTATACAGGCCAGGCAGGCCTTTCTGACCTTTATCACTACGAGGCAAATATGATTATAGCACGCACTGCTGCTGTTTCTGCTCTTTTACTTGCAAGCTGTGGCTTGGGTGCAGTGGCAGCCTCTTCCTCTTTGCCTGCATGGTTCACCACCACAGCCACCACAACTCTAACCATAACTCGCGGAGCTGCCAATGTATTCTTGTTTGCAGACAGTGCGCACAACCTCGGACGCGATATTGAAACAAATAATTTGCTCAGCTTGCAGGGCTTGCAGGATGGGCTTGGAGTTGCAATGTTCGGCCTTGGAGGCGTTTCAGATTCTCTGCGGCTTTTGAGAAGCGCACCTTCCATGAGCGCTCTAACAAGCTCCCG
>QMVF01000018.1 GCA_003660965.1 Microcaldota archaeon | reverse complement strand
GAGGAGGCCTCAGCCGTTAAATACCTTGTTGGAAAGATGAGGGAGCTTGGGCTGGATGCGCGCGTTGACGAGGTTGGGAATGCAGTTGCAACTAAGGGCAGCGGGCCTGAGGTTCTGCTGATTGGGCATATTGATACGGTTCATGGAGAGCTGCCTGTGAAGAATGATGGTGAGACCATATATGGAAGGGGAGCGTGCGATGCAAAGGGGCCTTTGGCTGTGCTTGTGATGGCTGCCGCGCTTTCTGAAAACCTTCCTTTCAAACTAGTGGTAGCAGGCGTGGTTGAGGAAGAAATCGATAGCTCAAAGGGTGCAAAGCATTTGATAAAAACCATAAGGCCCGTGTATGCATTCCTGGGCGAGCCCAGCAATACGAATGGAGTTACTATAGGCTATAAGGGAAGGATGCTTGCAAAGTGCAGAGCGTATGCTCCAAAGGGGCATTCGGCAAGCCTTATGGAGAATGCTATTGAAAAGGGCCTGATGTTCTACCAGAAGCTGAGAAAGGAGTTCAAGGTTGGAACTAGCTTTGACAGAGTAATGATGAATATGACCCATGCCCAGAGCTCTGGCGAGGATTTCAACGTGAACCCGCATGAATTCAGATTTGCAATAGATATACGTACTCCGCCAAGCCAGAGCGCCTACGAAATTGCTGAGAGAATTATGAGGGCCGCTCCAAAGGACATACGGGTGCAGTTCACTGAAATTCTGGATGGGGTTGAAACTGACATGAATGAACCGGTAGCCCGCGCGCTTGTAAAGTCTATAAGAGAACAGGGGCTAAAGCCGCGCTATGTTAAGAAGCTGAGTTCATCTGACATGAACATAATAAATTCAAAGGTGAAGACTGTGGCCTATGGGCCTGGCGATTCGAAGCTCGATCATACTGATGAGGAGCGAGTTAGCATAGAGGATTATTTGAAGTCAATAAAGATAGTGAGGGGCGCGCTCGAGAGCTTGGCTGGGCGCTTCAAGAAATGAACTACCTCTTCTTGTCTTCTATCTGCGGGAAGAAGGTTTTGAAGCCGAAGAGATCTGCAAGGCTCTTTGCATAGAAGGCAGCCCGAAGCATTGCTAGGAAGAAGAGCGTTATGAGAACGCGTGCGCTCAGATCAATGAGGCGCTGGTCTGCAATTACAATCAGGCCGCTTGAGAGCAGGAAAAATAGTACGGAGTAGGGCAGTGCGAAGAAGATTACTGCGTAGAACATCCAGTTCATAAGATTGTAGAGCGCACCCTTGGAAAGCTTGCTCTTTGCCAGGAATAGAATTACAACTGTAGTTAAGCCCATGAATGCAACTATGAAGTCCAGAGTTGCTTGAACCAAATCCACTGCCATGGCATCACCCTTTAATTCCTTATCACCCTATCGCAGAATTGCGAAAGCGTGTTTGTAACCTCCTTATCGCTCTCTGAATCGAGCGAAAGGAATACTCCGTCTACATTCCACTCTCTCAGCCTGCTTGTTAGAAAGTGTGAGAATTTTGAAAGCGAGCCCGCTTCATTGTAAATCAGCATTGTTGATAGCGAGTCAAGGAATATGAATTTCCTTGCCTTTGGATTTATGGACACTGCCTGGGAAATTGCAACGCTCAAATCAGTTAGATTGGATGCACTGCCCATGAATATACAGTTGTCCTTTCTCACCGGCTGATGCTTTTCAGTTTTAGTTATGAGGTCTATGAAGAATATGTGTGAGAGGCCTATTCCCTCTTTTTTAATCAAGGAAACCAAGTTCTCATAGGGTCTGTTTACAGTTACGTAGATGCCGAAGAGCCTCTGCTTGTTCACAAAGTTCTTTAGCAGCTTCATGTTCTGGTCAGTGTAATTCTTCGGGTTTGCTATGAAAAGAACTACAAATGGATGAGGAAGGTCCTTGAAATGGTTCTTAAGTTCCATGAATATCGTTCTACTGCTTACTTAAAATATCTAGCGCTTATTGCGCACCTTTACCAAGAGCGCCAGTTCGATCAAACCCACCAGCATACCTACAAATGGGAAGAGCAGGAGTGCTGTGAAGAATGGCAGAATGAATGCAGTTGCGGTTATAAGCTTTGAGAAGCGCTTCTTGTGAGAAGTGTAGGCAGACGCTATGGCGAATAGAATTACGAGGAGCCAGATGGAGCCGCAGAGTATGAGGGAGCTAAGGGTATCGGTTTCTTGCACCAGCCCTTCGCATCCGCTCTTCAATCCAAAACCGATAAGTTCGCCCCTTATGCGCGGTAGAATGCAGGTTCCTTGCAGGCAGTAGCCCTCAGGACAGTCGGCAGTTACATTGCAGGCTTGCAGATTTCTTTGAGCACTTACCTCTGGCAGAACGCAGATTGAATCAAGGCAGTAGCCGTTCTCGCAGTCCTTTGTATACTGGCAGCTTTCTCCTATTTTGCTTAAAGAGAAGGATAACGGTAGCATGAGAAACAGAATAAGAGAAATTAACAGAAGCTTTTTCATACCTGTCTATTTGCCCTACAATATATAATCATTACTTCTTGAGCTCCATAATTGCCTGCGCAATGTCTCCATCCGCCTTTTTCAGAGCCTCGCGTGCAGCATTCTCATCAACGTCTGCCTGCTCCGCCACCATTTTAACATCATCTTCGCTCAATGCCTGCTCAGTTCGCTCTGTTCCGCTTATTTGAAACGTTCTAACCCCCTGCATTTCAACTGCAACCACTTGAGCTGGCTCTATGACTATTGATTCGCCCTCCCGCTCTATCACAACTCGCTTTGCATCCATCTCTGTGGATTTGATTCCCATCTGATCCATTAGCTTTTTCATCTGCTTTGGATTCATTCCTGGCATCATCAAACCACCCTAGGCAAAGCTTTCCTTAAGCTCGCTCTTCCTGATTTCAACGCGCCTTACAGGAGCCAGTTTGTTAATTCTGTTGTAAAGCCTTGAGGCGAATTTGCCAAAGATGAGCTCCTGCACGAGCTGTGCATACCTGCTCTCGGCTGCAAGCTTGGAAGCCTCTTCCCTCACCCTGTTTCTCAGCAAGGTGCGGGTGGGCGTGCTGAGCTTGGTGCCTGTGAATATTGAGGCCTTGAGGCGGATTTGCCTTTGATCTTTGGTTGAAACATCAACCACTTCATTTATCACGTTGCGCCTGCGCCTCACAAGTGTTCTAAGATAGCTTCGGGAAAGCTCGTGGCCTATGAAATTCGTATATGCAGTCTTTCCCTTTACATCAGTTATTCTGAAATCAAGAAGGGTGTATGCCTGGCTCATGTCCCCGGTCATATCTGCAAGGCTCACCCGTACTATTCTGTTCATAAGCAGCTTGTCCTCTGCTGCAACCACATCTGCAATCTTCTTGCCCTCGAACATTTCGGGAGCATTTACTGCATACCATTGCTTTGATTTCCAGCGATCAACTGCTTTCACTTTTGCCATTCAAGCACCTACTTAACCATAAGGGCTGCCTTGTCTGGATCATATGCCCAGTCCTTGGGTATCTCTCCCTTCTTTCTGTAGTATAGTACGAGCCTTCTGATTTTTGATTCCACGTGG
Organism: Microcaldota archaeon; assembly: GCA_003660965.1. GTDB lineage: Archaea > Micrarchaeota > Micrarchaeia > Burarchaeales > Burarchaeaceae > B9-G16. The sequence continues at coordinate 6,477 of QMVF01000018.1, read as the reverse complement.
CCAAGCTTTGAGTAATTGTGGGTGTCCCGCCTGTTTCTCTTCAAGTGGGTTCTCATTCTGATTGCCCTTCTTATAAGGTTCATCAAATCCTCCGGAAATTCCGGGTTAACCTTTGCCTCTTTCATTATCTGAGTAATGGTTTTTCCAGTGATGTTGAATACGCTTGGCACGCCATAAGTATCCCTCAGGGTTTGGCCAATCATAGCCTTGCTCATTCCCTCTTTAGCCATCTTTAGAACCAGCCCCTCCACATCGCTTGAGGAAAATTCGGTCCAGCTAGGTGCGGCTCGGGATACTGGCCTGCGGGAGCCGCTCTTTCCCTTTTTCTTCGAATGCAGTTTTGCCAATTCATCAACCTTTTTTCATTTTCAACGAATACCAATGGGCGAATTTTTCAAGAGCCTTGCGCCTGTGCGAAAGCTGCTTCTTCAGCTCCGCATCCTGCGCAAAAGTTTTTCGAGAGCCTTTTGGAATGAAAAGAGGATCGTAGCCGAACCCCTTCTTTCCACGAGCGCTTAGTGCAATCTCGCCTTCGCATGCTCCTGTAAAGGTGCGCACGCCCTTTGAATCTACATAGGCAATTGCGCTCACAAATTTCGCGCTCCTGTTTTCAACCCCGCGCATAAGCCTGAGCAAGCCCTTATTGCCAAGCCTGCTGAAAGCCCACGAGGAGTATGTGCCTGGAAAGCCGTTTAGTGCTTTTACAAACAGGCCAGCGTCTTCGAGGAACAGGGGCTTACGAGCCCTTTCATACGCACTTTGAGCGGATGCCTCTGCGACGCGCGCGCAGCTCTCGCTTCTGATCTCCTCAATATTCAAATTGAGAGGGCTAATCTTTACGTCATAAGCTTTTAAAATGCTTTTGGCCTCCGCGAACTTATGCTGGTTGCCTGTAAGGAAAAGCAGGTTCATGGACCACGCCTCAAACAGGTGAATGCAAAGAGAGTGAATAAGGGGAATGCGGGAGCGCAGGCGGACATGGTGGCGTCTTCAAAGAATGGTTGGCCCATAGCCTCCTCTTCTGCCTGATAGGCGAGCTGAAGAATCTCGCTTGCCCTTTTTGAAGCTGCCAGAGACTCCTTGTAGCGCTCCTGCTCGAATAAGGAGCGTGCGAGCTCGTATTCAGAGGTTGCCTGTGCTAGGAGGGACTGGGCATTGGAAGAGGTGAAGGCAGGTGCGGCCTGAAGGTCTGCTTCAACAATTGCCAGCTCGTCAGCGGCCTCGAGCTCATAGGGAAGGGGAGGAAGATCGTAGGCAGAGCTGGAAAGCGGCTTTTCCTCGCCCCTCCAATCACCTGAACCGATTCTTGCAACCAGGCGCTCAAAGGTGTGCTCATCGCTTTGGTAAAGCTCCTTATACGGGTAGAGAATGCTCTCACGAGTACCATTGGCCGCTGCAAGGACCATGCAGTCCAATATGTTCTCATTCCTTAGCAGGGGGTCGGCTGTGTCTTCAGGCACTCTTGAAAGGCAGGCATAGGTCTGCCTTAGAGCCTTGGTTCCGTAAGAGTCTATGTAAGAGCGTATTATGAATTGTGAATAGTCATAGCTGAACTGGTCCAGAAGTTCAAAGTCCCAAACTTCCATATAAGAGCTGTCCCGTTCATAGTAATTTGCAAGCTCTTCATAAGTTGAAGTGTAATAATCGCTGTTCTTGACGAAGAAATCAGGCTCCTCGATACCCTTTTCCAATGAGTAAAGGTGCGCACCATAGGTTGCAGTTCCTTCCTCGAACCAGAAGCTTCCTGGCACCACATCCCAGTGAAGCGGCTTGCTGTTGAAGCCGTGTATGGTTTCGTGAACTATTAGAGGTGCAAGCTCACCATCAAGCGCATCCTCTCTTATGAAAATCAGGCCGCTGCCTACATAAACGCCCGCCTCTCCCTTTATATCCTGCCCGTGCGGAGTGAAGATGATGGTCCATTTTTCATAGGGGGGCTGAATTCCGGTTATGTTTTCATGAAGCCAGTAGTAGTCCTCAACGTCAAGGGCAGCTTTCTTAACATCCTGGCTGAGCTCGCGGGAGAAGACTTCGTAATGAGTTGTTGAGTACGAGTCATACCCGCCCTGGTCTTCGAATTCAGTTCCGCGCTTGTAAACGAAAATAAGGCATTGGCCTAGGTAATTGAAATGCGCGGTTCTTGAGCCCTGTTTGGAGGCAGGGCTTGAGGAAATCAGCACTGCATCAGGAGGCAGGGTGAGATCGGCGCTTGATTCATCTGTTATTGAAAGGCAGAGGGGGTAGGAGATTCTAAGCCTTCCGTATTTCTGAGGGGCGATGTTTTTGAGTGAGTATTTTATGGTAAGCGAAAGCGGCCCTCCCTGCCCATCATTGCGCGTTTGGAGCGTTATTTCATCGCCGGAAGGAAGCTGAACCACATCATAATTTAGAATTGGGCCGTGCAAATCGCTTATTGAAATTATGGTTGCATTTTCAGGTAGGGTGAAGGTAAGGGTAAGCTTCAAATTCTGAATCGCGGTGCTGTAATTGAGAAGCCAAGTAATTTCTGCGTCCTCATCCTCAATCAGGATGTTGTAATGGGCGGTTGTTTTGGTAACTGCAATATCTGCGCAGGAGAGTGAAAGCATAAGATGTAGGAGGAGAAGTGCAGGAATTAGTCGCATTTGCAATCTACCCCGAATTCTCCCTTCTTAATTTCCAATTCCTTGGCGCGAGCTATTCCCTTCAAATCCCCTTCCATGCCCTTCATCAATTTCGCTTCTTCAGCTGAAAGGCTCAAAATTATTTTTGAAAGCACGGTATTCAGAGGAAGCTTGTTCTCCCGCTTCCACTTCCTAACTTCCGCAGTTATTCTGTTCAAAAGCTCGCCCCTCTTTTCAGCTCCTTCATCAATCAGTTTTTCATCCGCATGCGGAAATGGTGCTTTTACTATGCTTGCCTCCTTCTCTCGTTTTGCAAAAAGCGCCTGATACAGCTCTTCGCTTGCGTGGGGTGCAATTGGTGCAAGTAGGCGCAGTATTGAATTCAACACTGTATAGAGCGTATGCTGGGCAGCCTGCTTGCTCTCCTCCCCGTAAACTTCTGGGTTGTAGAGCCTGTGCTTTACGTGCTCCAGATAATAGTCGCAGAACTCGTGCCACGTGAAATCGTGGATTGAATTTATAACGTCATGGAAGTCGAAGTTTTCATAGCCCTCCTCGCACTTCTTGACCACCCGGTTCAGCCTGCTCAAAATCCATTTATCAGATGCGCGCGCCTCCCCCTTCTTCCCTTCATAATTCTCAAGCGCCTTTTCAACAAAGCGCGAAGCATTCCAGAGCTTGGTTATGAATAGCTGTGCATGCTGAATGTCCTTATAGCTGAAGGGCCTGTCCCTTGCAAGCGCTCCGGAGAGTGCAGCCCACTGTCGCACCGCATCTGCTGAATATTTGTTGAGAAGCTCATCAGGTGCAATTATGTTTCCCAATGATTTGCTCATCTTTTTTCTATCAGGAGCGAGCACATTGCCGTGCAAAAGCAGCTCCTTGAAGGGAGGCTTGCCTGTGAGCACCAGTGATCTGTAGATTGTATAGAATGCCCAGGTTCTTATGATTTCAGTCCCCTGCGGCCTCAGCGAGGAGGGGAAGAGCTTTTTGAAGTTCTTGCCATCTGGCCAGCCCGCAACTACAAGCGGGGTTATCGAGCTGTCAACCCAGCAGTCGCACACTGAGCGCTCTGGTTGTGCCATTTCCCCGCACTTCGGGCATTTTCGCTCTCCCAATTCAGCAGGAATTACCGGCAACTCCTCCTTCTTGGCTGCAAACGCCCCCCCGCATTTCGTGCAGTTCCAGAAGGGAAGCGGGGTGCCGAAAAGCCTCTGCCTTGAAATAACCCAGTCCCACTCTATGAAATTGGCCCAATCGAGCAGATATTGAATTGTGAACTCAGGCACCCAGCGCATCGATTTGGCTGCCTCCTTTATTTTATCCTCCCAGCCCTTTAGCTTTGCAAACCACTGGTGGGAAAGCAGGAGCTCTACTGGCTTGCGGCACCTATCATGAACCTTCACCCTTTGCTGCAGCCTCTCCTTTTTCTCAATCAGGCCCTCCTGCTCGAGCTTCTCAACTATCGCCTTTCTCGCCTCCTCAGCTTTCAGCCCGTCATACTCACCACAATTGGTCATCCTCCCGCGCTCATCCATTGCCCGCACTATTTTGAGCTTATGCCTGTAGGCCCAGACTGCGTCAGTCTTGTCTCCAAATGTGCAGACCATCACAACCCCTGTGCCGAACTCCTTGTCAACATCCTTGTCAGGCATCAGCTTGACCTTCTGCCTGAAAATCGGCACCTCGACTTCACTACCAACCAAACCCGCGTATCTTTCATCCTCGGGGTGAACGAATACGGCAACGCAGGCGTGCAAAAATTCGGGCCTGGTGGTTGCAATAGGCAGCTGCTTTCCATCTGCAAGCTTGAACTTTATGTAGTTGAGCGTAGTTTCGCGCTCCAGCTCATCAATTTCAGCTTTCGCAATTGCGCTCACGCAGTTTGTGCACCAGTAAACTGGGTGCTCTGCTCTGTAAACCAGGCCTCGCTCGTGCATCATGAGAAGAGAAAGTTGAACCTTCTTCCAGTACCCTTTATCCATGGTTCGGTACTCGTAATTCCAATCAGGCGAAAAGCCCATCTGGGTCATCTGCCTGCGCATTCGCTCGATGTACTTGCCGGTCCATTCGATACACTTCTGCCTGAACTCCTCAGGCTTAAGGCCTCTGCCGAACTTCTTCTCAACTCTCACTTCGGTGGGAAAGCCCTGGCAGTCCCAGCCCTGCGGGTAGTATACCTTGAAGCCCTTCATGCGCTTGTAGCGCGCCAGGAAATCGAAGTAGGCGTATGAGAGCACGTGGCCCATGTGCAGGTCGCCCGAAGTAAACGGAGGCGGGGAGTCTATGGAGTAAATCTCACCCTTTGCATCTGGGTTGAACTTGTGCAAGCCCAACTCCTCCCAACGGGCCTGCCACTTGGGCTCGATTTCCTTTGAGTATTTACCTAGCATCTTAATTCCTCGCAGTTGTTGAACTATGATTGAAAAATTTTAAAAAGAAGAGCCGAGAGCTATTAGCGTGTTTCCCATAAGACGCGTGCACGCTCGTGAGATATTGGACTCGCGTGGAAGGCCTACTGTGGAGGTTGAAGTCTATACCAAGCACGCTTTTGGACGGGCTGCGGCCCCGAGCGGTGCGAGCACCGGGGCAACTGAAGCCCATGAGGTGCGGGACAAGGATGATAGGTACAACAAGAGGGGAGTGAAGAAGGCAGTAAGAAATGTTAACAATTACATACACAACGCACTGCGCGGGCTTGACGTACGGAAGATGAGAAGGGTGGATCGCGCACTCGTGAAACTAGATCCGACTTCTGATAAGCACGCGATGGGCGGCAATGCAATTACTGCAACCTCGCTTGCCTGCGCACGGTGCGCTTCTCATGCAATGCACATGCAGCTATACCAGTTCCTAGATCCAGAGGCGCGCACCCTGCCAGTCCCTATGTTCAACGTAATCAATGGTGGGATGCATGCGGGAAGCGGGCTTGCAATTCAGGAGTTCATGATTGTGCCTGTGGGCGCCTCCAAGTTCTCGGAAGCGCTGCGCATGGGGGCTGAAATTTACGAGGAGCTTGGCAAAATACTTATGAAGAAGTATGGTGCGAGCGCGCGCGGAATTGGGGATGAAGGAGGCTATGCTCCGAAGATGAAGAAGAGCAGGGAGGCTCTGAATGCGATTGAGAAGGCAATTAAGAGATGCGGCTATGGGAAGCAGGTGGTGATGGCATTGGATGCCGCTGCAAGCAGCTTCTACAGGAAAACTAAGAAAGACTATCATGTGGACGGGAAATGCATGAGCCGCGACGCAGTCATAGACTACTACCGCACCCTGTGCCGCGAATATCCTATAGTGAGCATTGAGGACCCGCTTTACGAGCAGGATTTTGGAGGGTTTGCATATGCCAAGAAGAAGCTGAAAGGAGTTTTGATAGTCGGGGATGATTTGCTTACGACTAATTTGGAAAGGCTGCAGCGTGCCGAGGCTCTGGACTCGGTTTCCGCACTTATTCTGAAAGTAAACCAAGTGGGCACGCTTACTGAAGCGCTTGATGCTGCTGCGTTTGCGCGCGGGAATGGAATGAAGACTGTAGTAAGCCATCGCTCTGGTGAAACCTGCGATGATTCGATAGCAGACATAGCAGTTGGAATTGGTGCGGAATTCATAAAAGCAGGCGCGCCCGCGCGCGGTGAGCGGGTTGCGAAGTACAACCGGCTTTTGAGAATTGAGGAGCAGCTGGGAAGAAGAGCGGCGTATATGGGAAGGAATGCGGTCTGATTTTCTGCTTAAGCGTTCGTTTAAAAGTTTTCAAAGTCATAATTTCGTGCGGGTGAATTGATTGATGCGCAAGCCATGATGAGAGCAAGGCTTCTGCATGTTGAGGAAATAGGCCCGCTGGAAAAGCAAGTGTTTGGAATCGGCAAACGCACTT
>QMVF01000017.1 GCA_003660965.1 Microcaldota archaeon | reverse complement strand
GTTATGGAGCGGGAGCTAAAGGCGCTGCAGAGAATTCAGGAGCCTGAGGAGCCAGTTGTATTCATACTCGGGGGCGCAAAGCCTGCTGACTCCCTGCCAGTGTTGGAGCACTGGGTTGAGAAGGGTAAGCTGAGCAAGGCTCTTGCATGCGGAGTGCTGGGCACGTTGTTTCTAGAAGCATCTGGAAAGGATGTTGGGGCCAAGAGCAAGCAGTACTTGGAATCAAATGGAGTGCTGAAGGATGTGGAAAGGGCAAAAGAGTTGCTTGAAAAGCACAAGGAATTGATAGAAATTCCAACTGATGTTGCGTTTGAAAAGGAGGGAAAGCGTGAGGAGGTAAAGGCTGAGGAACTTCCTGCTGAGGGGATGATAAAGGATGTTGGAATCCTTACTGCAAAAAAATATGTGAGCGAAATTCAAAAGGCAGGCACGATACTTATGAACGGGCCTGCTGGAGTTTATGAGGAGGAGCAGTTTGGAACTGGTACGGAAATAATACTTAGGGGAATCGAGCATGCAAAGGGCTTTTCACTACTGGGAGGAGGGCATACACTTTCTGCACTTGACAAGTTTGAAATTAATAGGTGTGAGCTCGGCTATGTGAGCCTGGCAGGAAAGGCACTTATAGAGTATTTATGTGGAAAGAAGCTGCCGGGAGTTGAAATCCTCACTTCCTCAGGATGAACAGGAGTACGAACAACACCAAAAGACCTAGGAGCAGCATTGGAATTAGGAGCAGACCAAGATCTGAAATCCTGTCCGATTCCTGCTCTTTTGAAAATAAATCTTCATTTGAAAGCAGGGTGTTGGCAAGTTCGAAATCACCCTGCTCAAGAGCAGCCTTTGCCTCCTCGAGTGCAAGCTCTGCATCCGAAGTATCAAGGCCCATTGCCTTTGCCGCCTCCAATTGCTCCTCAGCTTCCATAATTGCAGTTGCAACCTCGCTTGAGGATTGCGATGGGAGGACTATGTGAACTTGGGGCGGGCTTTCCTGAGCAATTGTTGAAGGCGAGGAGCAGGAGCAGTACCAGGAATGCCTTCCCACGCCAAGAATTTCGCCATAGGTGAAGTCAGCACCCTGTCCAGTAGCCGTATTCCTCCTTCCATCGATTATTACAGAGCATTTAGCTTCAGGTATCGGAGCTCCTGATGCGTCTGAATAAGTGCAGGTAAAGAGCACTGCACCGCCGTAAATTTGGGGGGATTCGAGCGAGGAGGAGGTTTCAAGCTGAGTAGCGGATGCTGAAGCTAAAGATGCCAGGGAGAGCATTAACAGCAGAAGGGCTGGGAATTTCATGAACATGTTATAATGGCCCCGCTATAAAAATTTTTGCAAATTTTTCATTCCCTCTCTTCCTCCTCCTTTTCCTCGTTTTCCTCTACTTCTCCTTCGGTTTCCCCTTCCTCCTCTTCTTTCATCTGCTTCTTCTGGGCCTCCCTGAGTTCGACCTCTTCCCTGAATTTCCTGTCCAGCTGCTTGCGCATTGCCCTTCTCGGCCTTATGCCTATTGCCCTCTGTATGGTTTCCTTGATTGCATGCGCCCAATCACCCTTGCCAGAGCTTTCAGAGCTGAAGCAGTCAAGGCACAGCTGCTGACCTGCAAGCATGTAAAGCTCATCTGTATTCTTTCCACATCTTACACAATAGCCAGACCTGTGCGCTCGAGACTCCTGAACATAGCAGGAAGTGCAGGTGTACTTTCCGCTGAAGGCATAATGCCCGTCCTTTGCAATTGCACCGCACACCTCGCATGCCCTTGGAGGGGGCTGGCCTGAAGATGGCATTTCAGGAGCAGATGGGTGGGAGGGCAGGTATGAATCTGAAGGCTGAATGCGCCTGTTCTTCTTGTCCCGCGCCTCTTCTGCTTCCTTTCGCTCCATAAGAACATCCTGGTAGCAGAAGGCGCAGTGAGGCTGGCTGTCAAGCATTTTCATCTCAAAATAAGGTATGGTCATTCCGCAGCGCCAGCACTTAACATTGCCGTTCTCATCCTCAATCATATTGTCTATTCGGTGCTGGAGCATATAAAAGCTTAAAAAAGCGGATGAGATAAGTAGGCAGGTGAGCTCATTGGCCAATATTCTCTGGTTTAAAGATATACGGAGGAAGAACATACCTGAATGCGGGGGAAAGGGGGCTAATCTTGGAGAAATGATGGCGGCAGGCTTTCCAGTTCCGCCTGGCTTTGCAGTTACCAGTGAAGCATACTTCAAATTCGTAAAGGATAATGGGATTGACAGGCGGATCGAGGAGCTTACTGAAGGGCTTGATGTTCAGGATACGGATAAACTGCACGAAGTTTCCCGTAAAATAAAGGAGGCCATAATGCAGGGGAAGATAGGCGATGAGCTTGAGAGCGATATTGTAAAGGCATATAACGAGCTTTGTGGAGCAACCATACCCACCGAGCAGCAGGAAAAATATGTGGCTGTGCGCTCAAGCGCAACTGCAGAAGATTTACCTGAGGCAAGCTTTGCAGGCCAGCAGGCAACTTTCCTAAATGTAAAGGGTGCAAAGGAAACCGTGAAGGCAGTTCAAAAGTGCTGGGCCTCGCTCTTTGAATCGCGTGCAATTTATTATAGGCAGGAAAAGGGCTTTGACCACATGAAAGTAGGGCTTTCGGCAATAGTGCAGGAGATGGTGCAGAGCGAGCGGGCAGGAGTTATGTTTACAGTAGAGCCCATGTCCAATGATGAGAACCTGATTGCAATTGAAGCAGCCTATGGGCTAGGTGAAGTGGTGGTTGCAGGCTCGGTAAGCCCGGATAGGTATATTGTGAACAAGAAGACTCTGGATATAGTTGAAAAGAACATTGCCCAGCAGGAGTGGATGATTACAAAGGTGAAGGGGAAGAACGAGAAGGTTACTGTAAAATCAGAATTTCAGGAGAAGCAGAAGCTTAGCGATGATGAAATAATGCAGCTTGCCAAGTATGGGAGAGATATTGAAAAGCATTACAAGTTCCCGCAGGATATAGAGTGGGCTGCTGCCAAGGGCGAATTGTACATAGTTCAGAGTAGACCTATAACTACCTTGAAAAAGAAGGGCGAAGGAAAAAGTCGGGAGGAGGTGGGGAACATGTCGGATGCAAAGGTTTTGACCAAGGGACTGGCAGCCTCACCCGGAGTTGCTTCAGGGCCTGTTAAAATAATCGAATCATCAAAGGAAATCGGGAAGATGGAAAAGGGTGCAATACTGGTTACGGACATGACCACCCCTGATTTCGTACCCGCAATGAAGAAGGCAGTTGGCATAATTACGAATTCAGGCGGAATGACAGCGCACGCGGCAATAGTTTCGCGGGAGATGGGAATTCCGTGCATAGTTGGTACTAAGGATGCAACTGAAGTTTTGAAGGATGGAATGATGGTTACTATGGATGCGCATTTGGGAAGGGTTTACGAGGGCGAAATTTCCATAGGGGGCAAGGAGGAGAGCGGTGCAGGCCCAGTAGCAGGAGGGCCGAGCGCAATTACAACCGGAACCAAGGTTTACGTTAACCTAGCCGAAAAAGACCTTGCGGGCAAGGTTGCAAAGTATGATGTTGATGGGGTTGGACTGCTGCGCGCGGAATTCATGATTGCGGATATTGGGGAGCACCCGCGCAAATTCATAGAGGAAGAGAGGGAGGAGGAGTTTGTAGACCGGCTTGCTGATGGAATGCGCACATTTGCATCAGCCTTCTACCCGCGGCCAGTTGTTTACAGAACCACTGATTTCAAAACTAATGAGTACAGGAATTTGAAGGGAGGCGAGAAGTATGAGGATGAGGAAGCCAACCCGATGATGGGCTACAGGGGCTGCGCCCGCTACATAAGCGAGCCTGAAGTTTTCAAGATGGAGCTGAAGGCTATAAAGAAGGTGAGGGATGAATTTGGCCTCAAGAATCTATGGATGATGCTGCCATTCGTAAGGCGCATAGGAGAGCTGCGGGCAATTAAGGAGATGCTGCACGAGGTTGGAATATACAGAACGCGCGACTTCCAGCTCTGGATTATGGTTGAAGTTCCATCCACTGTAATTCAGATAGACCAGTTCTGCAAAGAGGGAATTGACGGCGTGAGCATTGGGAGCAATGATTTGACGCAGCTCACGCTGGGAATAGACAGAGACAACGAATCTTTGGCTCAGGATTTTGACGAGCGCAATGAGGCAGTTCTGAGGTCAATAAGGCATGTTATAACTGTTGGTAAGAGGCATGGAGTAACAGTGTCGATATGTGGGCAGGCTCCCAGCGTATACCCTGACTTCACCCGCAGGCTTGTTGAGTATGGGATTACAAGCGTGAGCGTGAACCCGGATGCCGTTGACCGCACCCGCAAGCTGATTTCAAGCGCTGAGAAAAAAGTTATGCTGAACAGGCTTGAAAGGCTGGTTGAAAAGCTGGGCGGGCAGAATGAGGATGAGCTTGAAGGCATAGAGGAGTAAGTGCATGAGGCTTTTACTTCAATTTCCAGAAGGGCTCAAAGCGCAGGCGCTTGAAAAGGCAAGGGAGTACGAGGAGCAGGGCCATGAGGTGTTCATTTCATCAGCACCGTGCTTTGGAGCATGCGATCTTGCACTCGAGGAGGCAAAGGCTGTTAAGGCCGATAAGATAATTCACTTCGGCCATTCCGAATTCACAGACTCGCCAGTGCCAGTTGAGTATATCGAATACCCTATGGATGTTAAGTATGATGCAGTGATGAAGAAGGCTCTGAAGAAACTGAAGAAGTACAAGCGCATAGGGTTGCTTACCACAGTACAGCACGTCCATCAAATCCCGGAACTGCGGGAAGCGCTGGAAAAGGCTGGAAAGCAGGTAAAGCTGGGCAAGGGAAGGCTTGCCAAGTATGAAGGGCAGGTGCTGGGCTGTGATGCAGGGGCTGCCAGCAGCATAGCTGATGGGGTGGATGCATTCCTATATTTCGGAGGAGGCGAGTTCCACCCGGGGGGAGTGAATGTTGAAAAGCCCCTGCTAATTGCCAATCCTTTCTCAAAAGCAGTTGAATGGTTTGATCTGAAGAGGAATGAAAAGTTTAGAAAGGGAAGGCTTACGCGCGCACTGCTTGCCAAAACTTTTGGTATTCTGGTTAGCACAAAAGCAGGTCAGTTTAATGTGGAAATTGCACAGGAGGCTAAGAGGAAGATTGAGGAGCAGGGTAAGCGCGCTGAAATTCTTGTAAGCAATTACATAGACTTTGATGCGCTTCAGAACTTCCGCTCATTCGATGCATACATAAATACTGCCTGCCCGCGCCTGCGCGATGATCAAGAGAGGGCTAAAGCTCCTGTTTTGAACATGGATGATCTGGCAGAGCTGCTGAAGCTTTTGGATAGTAAAGCGCAGTGATTGCACTAATACTTAAGCGCAAGCTCCACCATTCTGTTCGAGAAGCCCCACTCATTGTCATACCAGCCCAGCACCTTCACGAAGTTGCCATTTTTTCCGCCCAGCACCCTGGTTGAAAGGGAGTCGAATATGCAGGAATGCGCATTGCCCACTACGTCGCTCGAAACCAGTGGCAGTTCGGAGTATTCCATAATCCCTTTGAGCTCGCCCTGCGCAGCCTTCTTCATTGCCGAATTGATTTCCTCCGCAGCGACTTCCTTCTCTAGCTCGACGACCAAGTCCGTGAGCGAGCCGTCGGGCACTGGTACGCGCATTGCCAAACCATCAAGCTTGCCCTTGAGCTCTGGAATCACGAGGCCTATGGCGCTCGCTGCGCCAGTAGTTGTCGGGATTATCGACATTGCTGCAGCTCGTGCTCGCCTCAAATCCTTGTGAGAATGATCTAGAATCATTTGATCATTGGTATAGGCATGCACAGTGGTTATGAAGCCGCGCTTGATTTTGAAATTCTTGTTAAGTACAAGAGCCATGGGTGCAAGGCAGTTGGTGGTGCAGGAAGCCATTGAAATTACATTTGCATCAGGCGCCTCATTCACGCCAAGCACCACTGTAGGCACATCAGAGCTTTTTGCAGGCGCACTTATTACAACCTTCTTAGCGCCTGCCTTCAGATGCTTGGAAGAGCCCTCCCTAGTTCTGAATGCGCCCGTGCACTCCATAACCACCTCAACTCCAAGCTCCTTCCATGGTAGATTTTCAGGGTTTCTGTCGCTTACGAACTTCACCCTCTTCTCATCTATAATCATCTCCCCGTTTCTAGCCTCAATCTTATTAGGAAGAATGCCGTGAACTGAATCGTACTTCAAAAGATGAGCATCAGTTTTCAAATCTCCCCCGCTGTTTATGGCAACTACATCAAACCCCTTTCCAAAAACACCCTGCACAATTGCTGCTCTCAACACAAGCCTACCAATTCTTCCAAATCCATTAATTGCAACCTTTACCATAATTTCACCTCCCGTTTTAAGCATTAAACTCGGGCATCCTATCGAGCTTGCCCATAGCCAAATTACCCTTTCCTCCTCCCTTACCCCCGTATTTTGCCGTAAGCTCTTTGAGCAGCTTCTCAGCCTCATAGCCGCTTCCCTTCTTTACAGCGCAAGCCACATTGAGCTGCTTATTCACTAAAACCGCAGCCTTCTTTACGCTTGCAATTTCAGATGCAGCCTTTGCAAGTATGCTCGGCTCTGCATCCACAACTGCGCGCACCACCTCTCCCTTCTCATGCTTAAGCCTCTCAATCTCCTGCTCAACCATCTGTGTACTCAGGCTTTCAACCTGCTTCCCCCTCTCCTTCCATTCATTGAAGAAGCGATCCACAGTTTTTGGAAGCTGTTCAGGAGTTACATGCAGCTTCTCACTAGCCTTTTGCAAAAGCTCATCGCGCTGTGATAGGTAATCAAGGGCAGCTGGGCCTGCAGCATACCGCAATCTGCTCACCCCGTCCTGAATCCGCTCCTCGCCCATGATTTTTATAACTCCAATCTCGCGCACATCATCTACGTGCGTACCGGCACAAGCCTGCGTATCAACTCCCTCTATATTCACAACGCGTACGCTCTTCCCCGGTGAGCCACCTCCCTGGTAAAGGGTGAAGCCATGCTTCTTTTCAGCCTCCCCGCGCTCTTCAAACTTCTTTTCAACCCTCCCTCCTCTCATAACTATTTCATTTGCAGCTCTTTCAATTTCAGCAAGCTGTTCAGGCGTTATTTTTTCATAGTGAGTAATATCAAGCGTAGCATACCTTTCCCCCTTGTGAGCGCCTGCCTGCCAGACATGGTTGCCCAGCACCCTGCGCGCAGCACCTCCAACCACATGAGTTGCAGTATGATGCCTTGTAAGAGCCATTCTTCTTGCTTCATCAACAATGCATTCAACCTTCATTCCCTTTTTCAAGCCCTTAACATCATCCAGCTTATGAACTGCAACCCCTTCAAATTTTTGAACATTAAGCACGGCATACTGTTTTCCATTTGCAACAAGCTTTCCGGTATCAGACTCCTGCCCGCCCCCCTCGGGGTAGAAGGGAGTCTGCTCCAGCACAACTGCATCCTTGTAAACCTTCAGAATTTTTGCCTGGGCCTTAAGCGGATTGCTCTTTTCATAGCATAGCAGTTTGGTGGGTTTCAGCCCCTTTACATCATAACCTCCACCGGACTTTCCCTCATCGCCCTTTTCAGCATAAGTGTGCTTTTCAGTAAGCTTCTTGTAGAAGTCTGAAGGAAGGTTGATTTTTGCATTCTCAGCCTTGGCAACCTCGCCTATCAATTCAGGGGTTATGCCGTGGGATTCGTAAAGCGTGAACAAAGCATTTTCATCAAGCTTCTTCTTTCCCTTCACCGCATCCACAACTATCCTCCGCGAGCGCTCCACAGCCGCTCTATAATGCTTTTCCTCAACCTCAATCACGCGTGCAACATCCTCATAATTCTTCAAAAGCTCTGGGAAAAGCGGCTGTAAATAGGTGCAGTGCATCTTTACAGCATCTGCCAGAGAGAAGTTAAGCTTGTGCTCCTGCATAAATGCAAGCGCTCTTCTCAAAATCACCCTCAAATTATAGCCGCCCCCCACATTGCTAGGCAGGCCTCCATCAGCAATTGTGAATGCAAGCGCGCGCGAGTGATCCATGACAGCATAAAGTGCCTGCAGGGGCGCAATTTTTTCCTGCAACTCATCCCTGCCTACTCCAACCTTTTGGGCAAGCCCCCTCATAACCGCATCCACATTCGAATGCTGCTCCAAATCAATCTCTCCGCTCAGGGGTGCGAGCCTTCTGAACAGCTCGTCATCATACTCTATATCCGAAAGCTTGAGCAGCTCGTCCCGCACCGGGCCAAAGCAGCAGTCGTAGGCAGTTGGAGTACCGCTTGCATACCAAACCAGCCTTTCAAAGCCCCAGCCTACATCAATTACTTTCATATCAAGCTCCTTGTAAGATTCACCTTTCTTGGTGAACTGCATGAATACTGAATTAACAAGTTCAATTCCATCTGCAAATGTTTCAACGCACGGCCCGAAGGAACTCAAATCAGGCATTGCCCAAATATCCTCCAAGTAAGTCAACTTCTCAGGCTTTATGCCAAGCACTTCAGTCAAATAGCCGAAGTTCAGCTCCAAACACCTCTCCTTCCAGTAAGAGCCCTTTGCCTTTGGATAGTTGAAGGAGTGCTGGCCTGCCATCATGAAGCATGAGAAGTGCCTCCCAGTAACACCTACGTTTGGAAGGTCGTTGAAGCGTAAACACATCTGAGGTACCACGAGAGAGGTATTCGGATGTTCGAAAACCACCTTGCCCCCTTCCAATCTCATGAAATCCACTATGGAGGCAATTGTGAAGTGCAGGTCATCCCTCCACCTGCAAATAGTTGGATAGCGAGGAACTGAGGCATGTCCGTTCTTCTTGAAATAGCCGTCGAACTTCTTCCAAACATCTATGTAATCAGCCCGCTTTCCCTTTTTGAAGAATGAATAGGGCTCGCATGAGCTGTCGCCACATAGTTCTTTTGAGATGCTCCAGAATGCGCGGCCGCACTTCGGGCATTTCCTCCTCTTGAAGCCGTGCTTTTTGAAAAGCTCTACCTCGTAGTGCTTCGCATAGTTCTTGCCGAACTCGGCCTTTAATGAATCTTTTGTAAGCGCCATATGCTCACGTGTGCGAGTATTAGGTATTAAAGATTTAAGCGTTTTATAAAGGAACTCTTAGGAGATAATAAGAACCTAGGTTCTTATTGGGCCTGTAGTCGAGCAACCCTTTTCCTCGCTGCGCTCGCAAAAGCGTTGACGGAAAAGGGTTCGACAATGGTAAGACGTCGCTCTCACAACCTTTTTCCGCCTCCCGCTTTCGCTACGCGAAAGGGGCGCAATTCCGCATCACGGAATCGCCGTCGGGCGCAAAAACGTTGACGAAAAAGCTGCGGAAAAGAGGGAGAGCAGCGAAGATCTCCGGTTCGATAGAAGGGAGGCACGGCAAGCCGCCTCCCTTTCTAAACCCTTGTGGTTTTCCGAAAACCCGGGCGGGCCCACTAGAAGGGGCTAATGCCCCTTTCTAAACCCCATAACTTGCGCTCGCAAGCTCGCGAATGCAATTAAAAGGGAAGTCTGAAAGAAACCGTAGGTTTCTTTCGCTCCGTTAGTCTAGTCCGGTCAAGGACACCGCCCTCTCGAGGCCTTTTCTTTGGGAAAGAAAAGCCCTGGGAAAAGAAACCGAAGATAGGCGGAAACCCGGGTTCAAACCCTTTCTTTCGAAAAGAAAGCGTTTACGGAAAGAAACGTGAAAATCCCGGACGGAGCACTTATACCTGGACTCAAAGCGCACCGATAGGCACGAATGTGCCTAATTCGGCACCAAACCCGATAAGCACCCTCCTCGCGACCCTCTTTCTCGGTGCTCCGAGAAAGGGGCCCCTTTCCGCTTGCGGAAAGAGGGAGGAATAGCATGAGCGGGTTTGAGGTGCACAGGCACCAGAAAAGCATAAAGGACGCTGTCGGCGGGTTGCCTTCCACTGACCGCTCTAAGCACGATACCCAAACTTCCTGTCGTATTTCTTGTGGCCCAGCACTTCCAAGACAATGCAGAAGAGCCTTACAGTGTCGCCTTGCAAGGTGTAAATGAGCCGCCAGTACCTGTCAAGGTTCAGCTTCCAC
>QMVF01000016.1 GCA_003660965.1 Microcaldota archaeon | reverse complement strand
GGCTAGTGGAATAGATGCGCGTACGGTAATTGCAGGCAAGCCGCAGATATTCATGAAGAGGTTCAACCCGCTACGCTATGATGTGACTGATGCCGGGCTCAGCTTGCCAAAGGGAACTTCCTTGATCGTTATTGATACTTACAGGGGCAAGAGGCAGAGTACAGGCCAGCTAACTGCACATTTTGCAGAGGTGCATGGAATCAAGGTTAAGCCCTGGGAGCTTGGCGAAGAGGAAAGAGTAAAGCTGCTTGCACCATATGCAAAGATATTCAAGGGAATGGTTGCTGAGCTCAAGGCCGAGGGCAATGCAAAGAAGCTGGGTAAGCTGATGAATGCGAACCAGAAGCTGCTTGGGTGTGTTTCAAGCAAAGGAATTAAGCGGGCAGTTGCAGCTGCACGCAAGGCAGGCGCATATGGTGCAAAGCTTACTGGTGCAGGCGGGGAGGGGGGTGCAGTGATTACACTAGTTCCGAAGAAGAAAGTTAGGAAGATTGTGAATGCATGCAAGAAATTAGGCTTCAGGGCATTCGAGGCGCTTTAATTTTGCAAGGTAATTAATATAGTTTTCTTGTTTTTCTACGCCTTTCAACGAATTCACTTTTGAAGAATTATAAATATGGCTGTGGAATTAGGTGCAAAATCACTAGCAGGTGGGCATTATGCAACCTATTGCAAAGCGAATTTCAAAGCTGGGTACGGAAACTGCATTCGAGGTTGGAGCGCGAGTTGCAAAGCTTGAGCGCGAGGGGAAGAAGATTTACAAGTTCCACATAGGCCAGCCGGACTTTCACACGCCTGAGAATGTTAAGGAGGCTGGAATTGAGGCTATTAGGGACAATTGTACGGGCTATACGGATGCCTGCGGCACTTACGAGCTTAGGCAGGCTTGCGCAGAGTATATAGCCAAAACGCGCGGAGTGCGGGTTGAGCCGGATGAGGTGGTTGCAACCCCCGGTGCAAAGCCAATAATATTCGCAGCCGGCTTTGTGTGCGTGAATAAGGGTGAAGAGGTTGTTTACCCAAACCCGGGCTTTCCCATTTACGAGTCTGTAATTGAAGTGAATGGAGGAAAGGCTGTGCCGTTGAAGCTAAGTGATAGGAATGAGTTCAAGCTTGACCATGAACAGCTGAAGAAAAAAGTTAGGAAAGGTAAAACGAAGATGATTATTGTTAATTCTCCAAATAACCCTACTGGAGGGGTGTTTACTGAAGAGGATTTGAAATTGATAAGGGATTTGGCTGTTGATGCGGATACGCTTGTTTTCAGCGATGAGATTTACGATCAGATAATCTATGAAGGCGAGCACAAGAGCGTAATCTCCTTGCCTAGTATGAAGGAGAGAACCATACTGCTTGCAGGTCATTCTAAAACATATGCAATGACTGGCTGGCGGCTTGGCTATGGAATTATGCCAAAGGAGCTTGCTGAGAAATTCACGCAGCTAGGCATAAACATCTACTCATGCCCCACCTCATTTGTGCAAGCGGCAGGCGTTGAGGCGTTGCGCGGGCCGCAGGAAAGCGTTGGAAGGATGATGGAGGAGTTCAGGCGCAGGAGAGACGTGATTGTGAAGGGTTTGAATGCAATCAAGGGAGTTAAATGCACAATGCCCAAAGGCGCATTCTACGCATTCCCAAATGTTAAAAGAGCGCTTAAGAGGCTTGGACTGAAGAGCAGCGAGGAGCTGCAGGAAAAGCTGCTTGTTGAAAAGGATGTGAGCGTGCTGAGCGGCACATACTTTGGCAAGTATGGAGAGGGCTACTTGAGAATGTCGTATGCCACGGGCGTGCCTGACATTGAGGAAGGCCTTAGGCGCATGAAGGAACTTATTGAAAGCTAGCCTTGCTCACACTAGGAACTGTAAAATAAAAGAAAAAGGTACTTAACGCCAGCTTTAAGCGTTCTTGAGCTTGGCTTCATACACATAGCCGTCTCTTCCGACGTAGTACATGTAGCCGCTCCTCTTGTTGATCTTCTCTGTGCCTACGCGCTTCTTGCTTCCGCCCTTCTTGTGCTTCATTGGCGCGCGCCACACATAACCATCTTTACCGATGTAGTAAAGATAGCCATCTTCTCTCCTGATCTTCTCAGATCCGACTTTTCTTCCCATATTAGTCACCTCGGGTGGGAGGTTAAAACAAACAATGCAGCGCGTACTGCTCGTTTATGATCGCATCCTCCCGATTACCGACGTAGTATCGGGGAGAAGCCTTATATATTTATCGTCGGTGCTTCGACGGTAAAATTGGCCTAGGACAAGGCTTAAATAGCTCAGCAAAGCATATAGCTTGTGAGTTTCTCGTTTTCAAGCTGAATTTTCAGACGCTAGAACTACCTTTAAATTTCTTTTGCTCTTCAATAGTTGAGGGTTCTGACTTGAAAGCTGTACTCGTTTTGAAAGATGGCAGCGTCTATAAGGGCAAGGGCTTTGGTGCGGAGGCAGGGGCTGTTGGAGAGCTTGTATTCTCCACCTGCATGACTGGCTATCAGGAAGCGCTTACAGACCCTAGTTATGCTGGCCAAATATTGATGCCTACCTATCCACTCATTGGAAATTATGGAGTTAATGAAGAGGATTCGGAGAGCAGACACATATGGGCTCGGGGCTTTGTTGTGCGCGAGAGGAGCGGCTATTATGAGCATGCGCGTGCAAAGGAGAGCATTCACGAGTTCTTGAAGCGGAATGGCATTCCGGGCATAAGCGGCATAGATACGCGCGCTGTTGTTAGAAAAATAAGAAAGGAGGGAGTTATGCCAGCATGCCTTGCAACTTATGAGAAAGAGGTTGACTATAAAGAGCTTCTGGAAAAGGCTAAGGGGCTTGATTATTCTTCAAATGATTTTGTTAGAGAGGTTAGCGAGAAGGGAGTTAAGGAGTATGGTGGCGGGGAGAAGAGCATAGTTCTTATAGACTGCGGGGTGAAGCAGAATATAATAAGGGAGCTGAATGCGCGCAAGGTGAAGGTTCTGAGCGTGAATTGCACCACTAAGGCAGAGGAAATCAGGAAGCTTGAGCCTGATGGAATTGTGATTTCAAACGGGCCGGGCGATCCGAACCTGCTGGGCTATGTAGCATCTGCCCTAAAGCCTTTCATAGGCAAGCTTCCAGTATTTGGAATCTGCCTAGGCCTACAAGTACTTGCTCATGCAGTAGGAGGAAAAACTTACAAGATGAAATTCGGGCATAGGGGCGCCAATCATCCTGTAAAGGAGCTGAGGAGTGGCAAGGTGAGAATAACTACGCAGAATCATGGGTTTGCAGTCGACCCGAAGTCAATTCCAAAGGATTATGAGATCACGCATGTAAATGTCAATGATAATACTGTGGAGGGCATGAGGCACAAGAGCCTGCCGGTGTTTGCAGTGCAATACCATCCGGAGGCGCATCCGGGCCCGCGCGATTCTGAATATCTGTTTGATGAATTTGTAAAGAGCATGAAGGGGTGAAACTATGAAAAAAAGGAACTTGCTCAGCATCAGGGAATTGAGCTCTGATGAAATTGAAGAGCTTATGAAGCTTACTGAGGAGCTCAAGAAAGGGAAGAAAGTGCTGGAAGGTAAAACGCTTGCCATGATATTTGAGAGGCCGAGTACTAGAACCAGGGTGAGCTTTGAGGTTGCAATGACTCAGCTAGGAGGTCATGCAATTTACATAGATTTGGGCGGGAGCCAGCTGAGCAGAGGAGAAAGCATGGCAGACACTGCCCGCGCCCTCAGCCAGTATGTAGATGTGGCGCTTGCACGCGTTTACAAGCACGAGGAGCTTGAGGAGTTTGCAAAGTATGCGAGCATGCCTGTAATAAACGGGCTTAGTGATAAGGAGCACCCGTGCCAGGCGCTTGGTGATTTGGTGACTATAAGGCAGAAAGGAAAGAAGAAGGGAAAGGTTGCAATTGTGGGCGATCCTGAGGCCAGCGTTGCGAGCTCACTTATGCTCGCATGCGCAAAGGCGGGTATGGAAGTAACTGCAGTGTGCCCGCGGGGCTATGCACCAAAAGAAGAATATTTGGAGGAGACTAGGAAGAGCGGAACTGATGTACATGTTGTGCATGAAATTTTGGATGGAGTTGCAGATGCTGACGTTATATATGCGGCCTCATGGAAGCCGGGCGAGGAGAGTGAGAAGGAGGAAAGGTCAAAGGCATTCCTTCCATTCCAGCTGAACTCAAAAGTGATGGGAAAGGCTGGGAAGGACTGCATAGTAATGCATGCACTGCCTGCAAGGCGAGGGGTTGAGATAACCAGTGATGTTTTGGATTCCAAGAACAGCGTGGTTTGGGAGCAGGCTGCCAACAGGCTTCACGTGCAGAAAGCAATTCTTGCATGGCTGCTCAAGCAAAAATGATGAAGAGAGAATGGTGAGTGAAAATGCCTAGGCGAGCTGATATAAAGAAGGTTCTGGTGATTGGCAGCGGTCCAATCACCATAGGTCAGGCTGCGGAGTTCGATTATTCGGGCTCGCAGGCATGCCAAGCTTTGCGCGAGGAGGGAGTGAAAGTAGTATTGGTTAATTCAAATCCAGCTACAATTCAAACCGATCTTGAAATTGCAGATGTTGTTTACATAGAGCCCCTTCAGCCCGAATATATTGAAAGGATAATCAAAAAGGAAAGGCCGCAGGGAGTTATAGCTACAATGGGAGGCCAGACTGCTCTCAACCTGGCTGTTGAACTGCAGAAACGCGGCATTCTCGAGAAGTACGGAGTGGAAGTGTTGGGAACTGGAGTGGAGGCTATAAAGAAGGCTGAGGACAGGGAAAAGTTTGCATCTATGCTCAAGCGGATAGGCGAGCCTCTGATGCCAAGCGTTGCTGCCAAGAATTTTGAAGAAGCGCATGCGTTTGCAACTGAGCATGGCTACCCATTGATATTGAGGCCTGCATACACGCTGGGAGGAACAGGGGGCGGAATTGCTGAAAATAAGGAGGAGCTGAAAAGGCTTATGAAGCTCGGCCTTTCCCTCAGCCCCATAAAACAGGTGCTTGTTGAAAAGAGCGTGATAGGGTGGGGGGAGATCGAGTATGAAGTGATGAGAGATGCGCACGATAACTGCATAACCATCTGCAATATGGAAAATATCGATCCGATGGGCGTGCATACTGGTGAGAGTGTGGTGGTTGCACCATCTCAAACTCTAAGCGATGATGAATATCAAAGGCTACGCACTGCCTCGCTGAAAATAATAAGGGAGCTTGATATACGGGGAGGGTGCAATATACAGTTTGCACTTAATCAAAAGACAGGCGAGTATATTGTAATAGAAGTAAACCCAAGGCTTTCTAGATCAAGCGCTCTTGCAAGCAAGGCTACTGGCTATCCGATTGCCCGGGTTGCAGCAAAGGTTGCGCTCGGCTATACACTTGATGAAATTTTGAATGCGGTTACGAAGAGAACACCTGCTAGCTTCGAGCCTGCGCTGGATTATGTGGTTGTAAAAATACCGCGCTGGCCGTTTGACAAGATGCCTGAAGCAGACCGGCGCATCGGAACCCAGATGAAGAGCACGGGGGAAGTTATGGCAATTGGAAGAACTTTTGAAGAATCTTTGAACAAGGCGCTTAGGAGCATAGAGGTAAAGGCATCTATGATGGCAGTTGATGAAAAGGAAGTGGAAGGCTTATTGAGCAAGCCGAATGACAGACGGCTGTTTGCAATTTTTGAAGCTCTCAGAAGAGGAATGAGCGTTGAGAAGCTAGTTGAGAATACGGGGGTTCACTCATGGTTCCTTATGAAAATCAAGAATATTGTGGAAATCGAAAAGGAAATTTCTCTGCAGGGGCTTAGTGAAAAGGTTGTGAAAAGGGCAAAGAGGATTGGAATTGGGGATAAAAGAATAGCGGAGCTCATAGGAAGCGATGAGTTTACAGTTAGAAAGGCGCGGCTGAAGTTTGGTATAAGGCCTGTTTACAAAATGGTTGACACTTGTGCAGCTGAATTCGAAGCCAGCACGCCTTACTACTATTCAACTTATGAACGGGAGAATGAGGCAAGGGCTGAGAAGGTGAAGAAAGTCGTTGTAATAGGTTCGGGCCCTATAAGAATCGGGCAGGGAATTGAGTTTGACTACTGTTGCTGCCATGCGTCATTTGCATTAAGGGAGGAAAAGGTGCAGTCCATAATGATAAACAACAATCCGGAAACCATAAGCACTGATTTTGATGCAAGCGACAGGCTGTACTTCGAGCCCCTTACATTCGAGGATGTTATGAATGTTATTGAAAATGAGATGCCTGATGGAGTGGTGGTTCAATTCGGTGGGCAGACCAGCATAAACCTCGCAGGTGCACTGCATGAGCATGGGGTGAAAATTCTTGGCACGCCGGTGGAGGGAATAGATTTGGCTGAGGACAGGGAGAGGTTCAGGAAGCTTTTGCATGAATTGAAAATACCTCAGCCCGCAAACGGAACCGCAACTACCGAGCAGGGTGCGCTGGAAATCGCAAACCAGATAGGCTATCCGGTTGTGGTAAGGCCGAGCTATGTAATAGCAGGCAGGGGGATGGCTATAATCTATAATGACGAGGATTTGAAGAAATATATAACTGAGGCAGTGGAAGTGAGCGAGAGGAGGCCGGTTCTTATTGATAAATATTTGGAAAATGCGCTAGAGGTTGAAATAGATGGAGCGAGCGATGGAAAGCAGCTTTTCATAGCAGGCATAATGGAGCATATTGAGAAAGCAGGGGTGCACTCAGGGGATGCGAGCTGCGTAACCCCTCCCATAATTACCAGCAAAGAATTACAGAAAACCATAATTGACTATAGCGAGAGAATAGCAAAGGCGTTGCATACCAAGGGCTGCATAAACATACAGTACGTTATAAAGGAGGGAACTGTTTATGTGCTTGAAGCCAACCCGCGTGCAAGCAGAACCATACCATACTTGAGCAAATCCACGGGCGTTCCGCTTGCCAAAATAGCAATGAAGGTTATGCTTGGCAGGAAGTTGAAGGAGTTTGGTTTAAAGGGAATACCCGAGCTTCCGCACTATTCGGTGAAGAGTGTGGTCTTCCCATTTCTCAAGCTGCCGGGAGTGGATGTAGTTCTTGGGCCTGAGATGAAGAGTACTGGGGAGAGCATGGGCATTGATTCCGATTTTGGAATTGCGTACTACAAAGCTCTGCTTGGTGCCGGTTTAAGTCTGCCCATGAAGGGTAGGATAGCAATTACTTTGAACAAAAAGGACAAGGGGAAGGGAGGGGAGCTTGCAGGGAAATTTACTGAGCTGGGCTATAGCATAGGAGCTACAGAGGGAACTGCACAGGAAATGGAAGGAAAGGTTGAGATATTGAAGAAGGCGAGTGAAGGAACTCCGAACATAATAACAGCTATGGAAGAGAACGGGCTTGGGATGATAATAAATACCCCTCAAAAAGGAAAGCGTTCGTTTACAGATGGATTCAAAATCAGAAGGGCCGCTATTGAGAACAGCATACCGCTTATAACCAGTTTGGAGGCTGCATTTGGAATCGCGGATGCGCTGAAATCAGCTAGAGGAAGGGCCATAGATGTGAAGAGCATTAATGAAAGAATAAAGGAAATCAAGAAATAGCTACCTGTATTGGAGCTGCATTCCATCATTCTGGTTTGCGAGGTCTAAAGCCTGTGAAATTATTTGTGAAAGCGCATTTGCGCTTGATGCAAAGAGGAGCTCAAAAAGTCCCGATTCTGTGCTAAGCTCGCAAACAGGTATTTCCTCCCCTTCTTCAACTTCTATTGAACCCATCTGGGCAGCGCTTTCAAGTGCATCTTGTTTTGTACCGAGCTCATCAACCAAACCATAGTCAAGGGCCTGCCTTCCAGTAAGTATTCTTCCATCCGCTATTTCATCAAAAGAGGCTATGCTGAAATTGGGCCTTCCGCTTCTTCCATCTATAACTATCTGCCTGAAGTCTGCAAAAACCTCATCCACGATAGTCTGTAATATTTCACGCTCTTCATCTGTAAGCGGCCTGCTTATGTCCCCCATATCCTTGTACTCGCCTGAAACTATGTTCGTATAATTGATTCCCAAATCATCGAAAAGTTCGCTTAGCTCCATAAGAGTCATGCGAGCTCCTATGCTGCCGGTAAGTGTATTTGGGTCTGAAATTATCCTGTCCCCAGCCATTGCCACATAATAGCCCCCGGAAGCTGCAACCTCCCGGAAGAACATAACCTTGGGCTTGTCAATCTCATTTATTGAATTGTACATTTCGCTGCTTGCAACTACTGAACCCCCTGGCGAGTTTATTTCAAAAAGAAGTGCTTTTATCTCATCCCTGCTCTGCACATCCTTCATAAGCGCCGTGAATTCATCGCTTGAAACCAGCCCTTCGCTTCCAAAGCCGCCCGGAGATTCAGTCACGATAGCACCGCTTATTTTGACCACGCCCACGCACGGCTGTTCAGGCATCACTGCAGCTGCTACTGCGAGCAGAATAGGTATTCCAATTAGCATTAAGCCCGCCACCGCAATTATGATTATCAAAACCAGATCCCGTCCCTTTAATCCGCCTTTCTTTTTCAATAGTTTCATGCTCCTCTATCGCTCGCCTGTATTATAAATATTGTGGTAAAAATTCCAGCATGGATTTGCTGGCACTCCTCATACTGGTTTTCCCAGCCTATGTTGCAAATAGCTCTCCAGTTTTGCTGGGAGGAGGCCTGCCGGTTGACTTCAAGAAGAAGTTCTGGGATGGAAGGAGAATTCTAGGCGGCGGGAAGACTTGGCGTGGAACCCTGGGAGGAATAGCTGCGGGCAGCATTGCGGGAATTGTAATCGGTTTTGTTGCTATAAACACACCATATACGATTTATGATTGCACCTGCAAATACGTGAGCGCAGGCTTCATAGCCTCATGCGGCACCATGTTTGGCGATTTGTTTGGTTCGTTCATAAAAAGAAGAAGTGGAATGAAGCCGGGCAAGCCTTACATGCTTCTCGATCAGCTGCCTTTCATAATATTCGCACTTCTATTTCTACTTCCCTTTGGCCTGCTGCCAGCCTTAACTGCA
Organism: Microcaldota archaeon; assembly: GCA_003660965.1. Lineage (GTDB taxonomy): Archaea > Micrarchaeota > Micrarchaeia > Burarchaeales > Burarchaeaceae > B9-G16. The sequence goes on along the minus strand of QMVF01000016.1, from coordinate 1,489 downwards.
CTCGACTGGCTCATAATACTCGTTGCAACTCTGGTTCTTCACGTGGTTATGAACTGGCTTGCAAACAGATTGGGCTGGAAGAAAGTTCCCTGGTGAAAGAAACAGATAAAAATCAGGCAAAATACTCCTTGAACTTGGGGGTTGTGCGCAAGGCCATGGTTCTTCCTTTTTTAGAACGGGTGATGAAGCCTTTTTCCATAAGCTCCTGCACATATTCGTAAACAGTGGTGCCAAGGCTTTTTACTAAAGCAGACTGCTCAATGCCTTCATTCTTTGAAACCAGTGCAAGCACGCGCATTGCACCCCTGCTGAGCTCAGCACCCTGTGCAAGACCGCTCACCTTTTCTGCAAACTCAGATTTTATTCGCATTACGTATTCATTTGCTTCATAAGCCAGCTCAATAGCACTTCCGCGCTCCTCATACTCGCGCTGAAGCTCGTTGAGCTCATTCTGAACATAGCCAGGTGCAGAAACTCCCGCTATTCTGGAAAGCTCTTCCAAGCTCATCGGCCGTGAGCTCATAAAAAGAGCAGCTTCCAAATACCTCCTCACTCTTTCGTCTGCCATAGAATCACTCAGGTAACGCTTACTTTCAATTGCACGAAAATTTCACCGAATAATTTCTCTTGGAATAAATTAATCTTTCCGTCTTGAGCTAAATGGAGCAGGGGCACGAGGGTTTGAATTATTTCCTCACGTGAGTTCTTTTCAAGCAGCTGGGAAAACAGAACCAGGCCTTCCTCATCCGCAAGCTTGGTTGCCCGGGCAAGCAGTTCATTCATTTGATTCTCCATATTATATTCAGGTAGAGCAATTGAGATGGGTTCGGCAGGTGCAGTGGTTTCCTCGCGTATGCGCTTGTACTGAAAAGCTTCTTCAAGTGCATCCATGAGCTCGTTTAGAGTAACCCGCCTCTTGGGAGGAATGCGGCTGCGCAAGGTTAGAACAGGAACTGCGATAGGAGGCCTTTCCTCATCCAAGTAAAGCTGCTCCTCTGCAACCTGCTCCTCTTCGAATTTCAAAGCCTCGCTCTTCAAATAGAGTAAAATCGAGGCAGCTAGCACTATGTTTGCAGGCAGGAGCAAGTCATTTGTCTGAATCTTTCGCATTCTCTGAAGAAATTTGTCTGCAATCTCGACTATATCTATGTTCCACGGGTCAAGGCGCTCTTCCTCCACCATTGCCCTTAGCTCCTCTCTCCAGGTTGGCTGCGCTACTAGCCGCTCCAAATCAAGCATGCAATTATAATGGTTATTCCATTTATAAGCATTGGGGAGTGGATGCGGATAAGCTTAGGAAAAGTCAAAAAAGAGATGCGTAGCGTATGCTTCGACGGCAATAGCCTATTTTTGATAGACCAGCGCGCCCTTCCATTCAAATTAGGTATTGTGGAATGCAGAAGTGCAAAACAGGTTGCTCTGGCAATAAGAAGCATGGTGGTAAGGGGAGCGCCCGCAATCGGAGTTGCTGCTGCCTATGGCTTTGTGC
>QMVF01000015.1 GCA_003660965.1 Microcaldota archaeon | reverse complement strand
CCTTGTGAATCGTAATTGTGCGCTTTGCACCTGCTATGTGCTTTAGCTTTCTCACCCTGTACTCACCCTTCATTTTTCCTGCCTTCATGTAAACTGCCTTCAAATTCGGGTGAACCTGCATAAGCGCCTTGCCTATGAGCTTGGCCTTCTTCGCCAGTTTGGAATCAATTTCAATTACAGCCAGTTCCCCGATTACATCAAAGGCGCGCGTGAGCGAGGCTAACTGCTTTTCAGTCAGCTTGTTTTGAAGCGCTTCCCTCAGCGAGTGCGGCTTTTGCTTGCGGGTTTTGAGCTTCTTCTTAACGAGCTTTGCGCCCTTGATTTTTACTTTCTTACTTACTGGAAAGTATACATAATTCTCATCTCGAGTTGGATGTCGGGTTAAGTCAAGCGCATGCTGAGCTAACAGCATTTGCCTTGCCTTTTCAGCATCTGCCTTTGGAACTGCAATGCACAAGGTCATGAATTGGAATTGACGCACAGAATTAAAGACTTATTCCACGTAAATCGCGGGCTTGCCGGGCATTGCCTGGCCTGCCTTCTTTGCACCCTCGCCCTTTGCTTCAGCCTCTGGTAGAACTGTGAGCTTGCATCCGAACTCCTCGCTCAAGTAGTCAGACGCATCCTTGAGCGCAGCGAGCTCGAGCTCCGCTGGTAAGGGCGCCTCGCTCAGCTTATTCAGATTTTTCAAATAAGCCTGCAGGGTTTTCGTAACCAGCGTGGCCTGCGCCTTCATCTCCTCATTGTCCATTGCCTTCTTCATTGCCTTATCGAACTTCTTTTCCTCAAATGCTATGCGCATAAGCTCGCGCTTCCAATTTGAAGCAATGTAGAGCGAAATTGCAGTGGGCTTTTTCTTTATTATACCACGTATGCGCTCAATATCTGACTTCACTTCAAGTACGAAGTCCTCTGAGCGCTCCAAATTCTCATCAATTCTGCTGCTCTCGGGCTTTGGGAAGGGTGCTGTTGAAACGAACTGCTTGTGCTCCCTGTAGTATTTCTTGCCCAGCTGCTCCCACAGCTCTTCGGCTATGTGGGGCATGAAGGGCGCTATTAGCAGGCACCAGTTCTCCATGTACTCGCGCAAAGCAGGGCCTGGCTTTGTGCGCTTCAAGTAATATTTGAGATCGTTTACTGTTTGATAAAAAAGCTCCTGCGTGAGCGCGCGCAGCTCCAGATTTTCATACTGCCCCTTTGCATCCCTTATGCGCCTGTGCAGGCGTGAGAGAAGCCACTTGTCCATATGACCCTCGTTGTCCATGCTAGCAGGTTCGAACTTGTAGTTGAGCATGCCTTCCATGAATTTCAGTCTTGCTATTATTCCGCCCGCAAGAGTTTCGTTGAAGTCTGAATCCTGAGTTAAATCTGCACCTGAAACTATGCTGAATCTCACCACATCCGCACCATATTTGCGTATAGCCTTGCGCAAGGGCAGGATGTTTCCCATGCTCTTGCTCATCTTCTGACCATTCATAAGTACGAAGCCATTTGTAACTATCTGCTTGGGCCAGTTTTCGCTTGAGAATATTGCTACGTGGTTGAATATGAAATAGGTCAGGTGGTTGTGTATGAGGTCTGTGGCAGAGTGGCGTGAGTCAAGGGGGTACCAATAGACGAATTCGTTTCTTATTTCATCGCGCTCAGGCGAGGCCGAACCTTCGCCAAGCAGAATGTAGTCAAAGAAATCTTCTGTAAGGCTGGTCGGGCTCATCTTCTGCAGTCTATGCGCTATAGTATAGAATGCCATGTAAATAGTTGAATCTGACAGTGCTTCAATCATCTTGCTCTCATCAAATGGGAACTTTGTGCCAAGGCCCTGGGAGCGCGTGCACGCTTTTTGATGAAGCCAGTCTATCGTATACTGGTAATCACCAACATGCTTTGGCGGTATTATGCTCATGCGCTTAAGGCACTCGTGCGCAAGCTTCTTCCATTTCTCATTGCTATAGTCTATAAACCACTGGTCTTCAACCAACTTTACTGTGCAAAGTGCGCCGCACCTGCAGTAAATGGGTCCATTAATCAGCTCGTGCATTGTAATTGCCTTCTTCTCGTTGAGTAAATCCTGCTTTATCCTTTCCTTTGCCTCGATTCCCTTCATTCCCTTGTATTTTCCCTGAACCATCACGCCTGTATGAGCCTCCTTGCTGTAGATTTCCTTTGTGGCCTCCTCAGCCCTCACATCCTCCTGCCCTGAAATACTCATCTTCTCGCAGATTTCCTTTGCAGGGTACGGGCCATAGCCCTCTAGTTCAAGAACCTGTACCAGCATGTCATCAGTTGCTTTCCCAATATCGCGCAATGCAAGATAGTCATAGGGTGCGTGGGCAGGCACGCTCATCACAACGCCAGAGCCGTTGGCAGGGTCTACAAATGAAGCTTGGAACAGGGGCACTTGCCTGTTGTTTATCGGGTTTATACATGTTTGGCCTTCAAATGAGCTGCCAGGTAATGATTCCAGAATTTTGATTTCAAACTGAGAGCGCATGCGCTCTGCAGCTGCCTTGGCTAGGTAGTATATCTCACCATTGATTTCGCACTTAACGTGCTCTGCCTGTGCGTTGAACCACACTGAAGTGACTCCGTAAATGGTTTCGGGCCTGAAGGTTGCTGTTAGCAAATAACCATCCTTGAACTTGAATTTTATCAGAACAAATTCGCCGAGCTCGGGATCAACGTCATTTTTTGTATCGTGCGCACCTATTGCCTGCTTATCCTTTGGGCACCAGGGTACGGGGTGGGAGCCCTTTGTTATAAGCCCTGCATCCTTGAGCTTCTTGAACTGCCATTGTATGAACTTGTTGAAATGCGGGTCAAAGGAGTAGAACTTGCGCCTCCAGTCTATGGAATAGCCCATCTCGCGCATTCCCTCCTCAATCTCCTTGCTGAAGTAGATTACCAGTGAGACTGGGTCTGTGAGCTTTCCTATCTGCTCCTCAGGTATTCCATAAATTTCCCTGAATATTTTGATTATTTCCTCATCCTTGTCCGCAAGCCTCTTTGCCATTGCAATTATGGGGGTGCCTGTAACGTGGAAGCCCATTGGAAAAAGAACGTTTTTGCCCTGCATTCGCATATAGCGCGCGTAAATATCAGTGGTGGTGTAGGTTCGGCCATGGCCTATGTGCTGGGGGGAATTGGGGTAGGGAAAGGCGGCTGTAAGGAAGAATTTATCGCGCTCGCCGGAGGGCTTTGATTCAAATAGCAGAGCTTCCTCCCATTTTTTGCGCCATTTGGACTCTATAGACGAGAAATCCATGCACCCTTTTTGAGTTTGAAAATAATATAAAGGTAGTTGGATTGATAGCTTACGATGAGCCGGGGCTTTACAATGGGCAAAGCTAGCAAGTTCGCCCTAGTTCTTCTGGCCGCTCTTATACTACTGGGCTGTGCGGGAGTGCCAAGCGATTTTGGAGAGCAGCCTCCTCAGCAAACGCTTCAGGAAATGCTTGATGCTGGCCATTGGCAGCCAATAGCCCTGACTGCTCTTATGATCTCATTTTTCATAGTTGCACTAGGCTGGATGCTCTCTGAATTTTTACGCAGTCCGGAGCTTCATGCATGGTCCAAGAATGAAATTTACGAGGTGCTCATTTCCGCATTCCTTCTAGCCTCAGTATTCTTCTTTGCGGCTCTTGGGGAGCAGCTTGCGCAGGGCTTTACCATGGGCGAGAATCATGTTGAGTGGGGAAGGGCGTATTTAGATAATGTGAAAACCCTTCTTGAGCTTGAAATGTATCCACTTATACTCTCAGTTGACATAATTGCAAGCACATTTGCAACCTGGAACTTTTCCTACCCTGCTGAAATCAGCGCACTTTCGATGATAATTGCAACCTCGCCAGTTTCAGGTCTGCAGATGATAGCGGGCTCGCTTGTATTCATGCTTGACTCGGTTGGAATGTTCATAGCGGTTACCCTTGCCCAGCTCGCATTTCTTGATTTTGCTGAAACATTTGGGCTTGCACTCTTCGTTCCGCTTGGAATAGTACTAAGAACCTTTCCGGTAAGCCGCAGGCTGGGCTCTACTTTGATAGCACTTGGAATTACCATCTACTTCATCTACCCTCTCACCCTTGCGCTCAATCAGGAAGTTTTCGATGCTGCCTACGTGCCCCTTTCGAATATATGGATGGATCAGACGCTTGCAAACCCAAATTTGCTCGATCCTACTGAAGCACTGCTGTCTGGGGAGATTGCGGTGAACGAAGAAACTGTTGAAGAAAATTCAGATCCGGGGGAGCTGGAATCGCCGCCAGGAGCGGAAGCTGATGAGAGTTATTTGCAGGAACATGTAGCAGGGCTTGAAAATGAGCCGCAGAGCTGGTGGCAGAAAACATTCAACCTTAAGTGGCTCTTCAATTCTTTACGAGTGGTTCCTCTGGCTGCAAGCATATTCTTCAACGCAAACCTGCTAGTTCCTCCAATTGGCTGGATGAAGATGTTCCATGACCTTGTATTCAGATTCTATGGCCCATGGCTGGCGCAGGCAGCGGTTCTGGTGTTGGTGCTTCCAGTGCTTGATATTATAATTGCAATAACCTTCTTCCGCAGTCTTTCACTTGCAATTGGAGGAGAGCCTCAGATAATGGGATTGACTAGAATAGTGTGATATTATGGCAGATCCTAGTGGTGGTGGAATTTCAGGTACTATAAGCCACTGTACATACCATACAGGCTTTAATGAAATAATCATAATCGTACTGCTAACTCTGCTTTTCATAGCTGGAATAACATATATGCTAGCCCAATTCATGAGGAGGCCTGAATGGACTGCCTGGGTAAAGATTCAGCTTTATCACATAGGAGTTTCCGCGCTTCTGGCAGCAGGTGCAGTGTGGTTTGCGGGCATTGCTTGCACTGTTTCCCTATGGCTTGCAGGAGGAGATCCGTTCACCATAGCGGATGAGCATATAAGCAATCTTTTTACAAACAATATAAGAAAGGCAATTTTCAGCCTGGTTAAAATTCAGGTTGCATCAGAATATTTGGCAGGCCTGTATATACAAATAGGAAGCCCTACTTTTGGGACTGGCTTTTCAGCATTTCCAGTCTATAGAGTTATTTCAAGCAATGCACAATTTTTGATAACTATGATGATTCCCTTTGCCTCCTCCCTGCTAGCTCAGAAAATAGGGCTTGAACTCATACATGCGACTGCATTCACCATTCTGCTTCCAATGGGAATTCTTCTTCGCGCATTTGCAATAACCAGGGATGCGGGCTCATTTCTAATAGCTACCTCCATAGGCCTGTTCGTAGTCTTCCCATTGACCTATGTTATGAACAAGATGATCATGGAAGGACCTACGCCTGGTGATCCGGGCTATCGTGCGCCTGCCACCCCGCCCACTGCAGCCCAGCCCACCATGTGCGTGGAGGCTAGTGAGGGCTATGACCGTGCATCAGATCAGGGGTGGTGGCAGGAGGATGCAATTTATCCGAATTCTGTCCTCACTTTCCTTACAAATGCAATTCCGTTCAGGCCTGATAAGATCATAGCTCCGGCAATGCAGTGCATGGCATATGTTATGCCTCAGGCATTGTTCCTCCCCGCGCTGAACATGATAATCACCATAGCATTCATTAACTCGCTCACCAAGTTTCTTTCAAGGCATCTGGGTGGTTGATTGAGATATGGAATGATTGCACTGGCTTTGGTTGCACTTGTGCTCGCAGGATGCACCTACCCTGCGCCACCTACGGCACCAGATACTGCAGTTGATTTCTCCACGCTATGGCACGACATGTGGCTGCCAGTAGCAGGAACTGCAATCATAATTGCCGCATTCTTCGTAAGCATAGCATACATGCTAGGCTCAGCGCTTAATAACCAGATGATAATTCAGTGGTCTAAGAGCGAACTCTTTCAGCTGTTTGCATCTGCACTTATAGTAGGGGGGCTGTTTTGGTTAGTTTCGATGATAGTTGCATTTTCAGCAAGCCTTACAGGTGCGACTGGAATAAGCTGTGTTGGCGTTCCGGATGTGGCTGACAAGTATGCGAGTGAAGATATAGCGGCTGCACCCTGCCACATAAGAGTTGCTCAAATCTACCTTGAAATAATGTATGAGAATATGTTTGAAATGACAAGGGATCTTTTGGTAACCGGCTCTCTGGTTTCTGCAATCTCGAACTTCAGCATCACGTTCGAAATGCTCATCCCTCCTTGGACTTCCGCAACTTTCGTTCCATTCAGCTCCCTGAACATGATTTTTGAAACCCTTTACTTCTGCTTCAACACGCTTACCAAGATGATGATTCTTCTGAAATTCCAAATTTACTTCCTAAGCTATGTATGGCGCGCTCTCTTTCCAATGCTTCTGGTTCTTGGAGTGATATTAAGAACATTCTGGTTCACCAGAAGGCTGGGCGGACTGCTCATAGCAATTGCAATTGGCATATACGTGGCGATGCCCCTGCTCTACGTGCTTTCCTATTACATACTCGGGGGCACGAGTGCTGGAACATATGTTGTAAAAATAGATCCTTCCGCATATGGCGATATTACTTCGGAACATGAGCAGTTGTTTGAAAGCGGAGGAGCTTATGGAACCCCATACACCCTGGTGGAGCACCCAGAGCTGCAGGATATGGGGGATGTGGCGCATAGGATAAACTCTATTGAGAACAGGAATTATGTAGGGGACATTCTATCTGTTGCTGGAAGCGCAGCGGTAGCAGGCTCGCCAGTGCCGATACCCGGGGTTCCGACTGAAAACAACTGGGTGGTTGGTGATGATGGGGTGCTTGAGAATACCGCAAAGCTTCTGATATATGCAACCTTTGTGCCCTTCATGGTTCTCATGACTACGATTTCATTCATAAAGGGGCTTTCACCCCTGCTCGGCGGGGATATTGAAATTGCTGGAATCACTCACCTCATATGATGTGATATTATGCGCAATGGAATTATCATAATCAGTTTGCTTTTCATAGGCCTCATGCTGTTCGGCTGCATAGGCAGTGGCGATCCTTCTTTGCTCAGCCCAATTCAGCGTAACTGGATGGCTATATCTATAATTGCGATTCTCACAATGTACTTTGCAATTGCTCTTCTTTATATGGGTGCCAGTCTGCTCGGAATGCCTGGTTTAATAGCATGGTGCAAGAGCGAGCTTTTCCAAATCACTGCAACTGCAATAATGGTGTTCATGCTCGCATTTGCAATCACTGGAGTTGATGAGGCTTCGAAGAGCTTTACAAGCACGGGCAATACTGCGATGCAGGAAGCGCAGGATTATACATTATGCCAGAGTCAGGTTATGTGGAGCACCTACAATCATCTTATCTGGACTACAGCACCGATTCAGATTCTGTACAGCTCGCAAATACATATTAGGCCGCTTAAGATGGGCTTTTCAGTTCAGCCTGCAAAATTCCTTCAGCCAATAATGGATAATTTGGGTATAGCAATGACCATGCTTGCAACTACTACATGGGCAAGCAGGCTTCTTTACACTCTGCTGATCTTCACTGATGATATTATGCTCTCGGTTTTCCTGCCGCTCGGAGTGCTTTTGCGCGCAGTACCCATGACAAGGAGTGCTGGTGGGGCGCTGATAGCTGTGGCAGTTGCGTTCTACATAGCCCTTCCCCTTGCAGTTATTGTAAATTCAATGGTTTACGAGGAGCATTATGGGCAGGCTTGCGATCCTAATCGGGTGGTTGCAATTGAGAGGGTGATTTCAATTGGTGGAGGCTGGAAGCATTATGTGTGGGATGCTATGCTCAAGGGAACGCAGGGAATACCTGCCTCCGTTTTTGGAAAGATGCACATGGTTGGTTTTGGAATGCTCGCGCTTGTTTTCGGGGGCTTTAGTTTAGGGGCTGCAGCCCCCTGGCTAATATCAGGCGCAGTCGCAGGCATGTCAATTGCATTCTTCCTTGCCTGGGCAAAGGAAATCATATTCATGGTTGTGATACTGGGCTTTGTAGGCCTGGTCATAGATTATATGATAACCTTTACTTTTGCACGTGAGCTGGGCAGAATATTGGGGGCGGATGTCAATCTGAGCGCGCTTATGAAAATATTGTGATGAATATGAGAAACGAGATATTGTTGTTTGCTCTGTTCACGGTATTAGTGCTAGCGGGTTGCATAACCTCTCCCCCTCCCGATCCCGAAATTGGGAATATTAATCCTGTGGGGGTTGTTGATTGGTGGAGCAGTTGGGTGTGGTGGTGTATTGGTGCACTGCTTATAGCAATGTTCATAGTTGCAGTTGTTTACATGCTTGGCTCGTTCATGCAAGACCCGGGAATGCTGGCATGGTGCAAGGTTGAAATCTATCAAATAGCAATGACTGCCATAATGGTGGGCGGCTTTATAGGCCTTGTATACTGGATTGGGTCCATAGATACTTCAATAATAGGAATAACCAACTGTGTTGTTCCGGAAAACCCATATACAGGAGATCCAATTGAAGATGTTACTTTGGGGGCAGGTTGCAACATGTTTGATCTTTCCTTTGTTTACTTAAAATGGATGAGACAGCAGACTTGGATTCTGTACCAAAGGCTGCTACTGATTTATCAAAAATATGCATTCCAAACTTCTATAACATATGGTGCAGCTCTGGGCGGAATAGGGCCTATTCTTCAGCCAATGGTATGGTTGCAGCCAGTTCTCAATTATGTAATGCTGATGATAAATTTCATAACCCCTTCTATAATTTTGATAATGGTTATGATAGAGCTTCTTAGGTATGTGCAGTATGGAATGCTTAACATCCTGCTTCCCATTGGGATAGTGTGCAGATGCTTCAGCCCCCTGCGCAATTTCGGAGGCGCGCTGATGGCAATTGCTATGAGCCTATTCCTGATGTTCCCATTCATGCTTGCCTTGAATGCAGCAGTACTCCTACCAGGAGGCGATGCGAGAATAATAGACATGAATGATGAGTTGTTGTTTGAGAATGAGTTGAATGATATAAGCGGCAAGATAAATGAGGAGGATTTAGGTGACCGGGATGAGTTTATAAGGCAGTATGAGGGCCACATTGATCCTGCAGATCCGCAGGGAGGCGTTAAGGAAATTTTTAATGCATGGGGAGGAAGCGAATGGTATCATATTGGGGTGATGCTGGAGGGGCTTGCGTTTGGATGGGGTAAGAATTACAATCTGACTCATGTGCTGCTTGGCGCACTTTTTTTACCTATAATTAATTTCATTATAATTATAACTGCAACCAGGGAGCTTTCAAGGTTTTTGGGGGAGGAAGTGGATATAACCAGCTTGACAAGAATGATATAGGTTGATGGTATGAGCGATTGGAGGAATTGGATACCGGTTTCGCCTGACTGGCAGACGGATGCAGGCACTTTTGGAACCCTTGAGGGAAGGTGGGTTGGGCAGGCTTGGTATGAATCGGCAATAGCAGCAGTTCTTGCTTCATTCTTCATAGTTGCAATAGGTTGGATGCTTGCCAGGGGCTTTAATCATGCGGGCCTTAAAAGATGGGTACGCAGCGAGATGTACCAGGTTCTTGCAAATGCATTCCTAGTAGTTGGCCTGATAGCAATAGTTGGAATTGTGTTGAATGCTGTAAGTTTGGTTACTGCAGATATAGCTACTGCAATGGGAGGGCTTGAATATTCTGATGTTGATACTGGCCTACCTACAGGCGTTGCGGTTGACAACCCATTCATACTTGCCCAGCTGTTCTTGGATGAAAACATACACTGCCTTAGAATTGCGTACTTGGATGCATATATAGCAGACTCGTGGATAGAGCCAGTATCCCAGTTCAGCATAGGAATAGCTGGAATGGATGCTGTCTCTGCCTCGACTCCTTTGAGCATAATAGTAAGTGCGCTTTACTTCATGGCTCACAATACTGCCTTCCTTCTGCTGGCAAACTACTTCCAGAGGCATCTGCTGATATTCATATACCAAACCATGTTCACCCTCTTCCTCCCAATTGGAATAGTTCTGAGAACCCTCCCAGTTACAAGAGGGGCTGGTGGCTTTTTCATAGCGCTTGCAATCGGGCTGTATATTGTCTACCCAGTCTCCTTATCTGCAATGATGCTCACTGCGCGCGATCCTACCTCTGCTCTTGGAACTGCGGGTTGCAGCCTTACCCTGAATGCTGAAGAACTGCGAGGGATTCACATATCTGACCAGGCATCTTTTCAGTACCATGTTGGCCGTGCAACCAGGCTCTTTCCTGCAATAGATGAGAGAATTAATCTCTATTCCAATGCATTCCCCTTCTTCCTTATACGCAGCTTCCTGCTGCCGCTCATAGCATTAACCCTGGTATTTACTTTTGTAAGGACAACTGCCGTATTCTTTGGAGCGGATATAGCAGAGGTAAGCAGGGGCTTGGTCAAGTTAATATAAGATTTATATTCATATAAGGGCAGAATAGCTGGTTAGTGGGCTCGTAGCTCAGTTTGGCTAGAGCGTCTGGCTCTTAAACTTTCTTTTCTTAGCAAGAAAAGAGCCTTTAATGAAAGAAAAGAATGCAGCGAGACCAGAATGTCGTGGGTTCAAATGAAGGGGCTTCCCCTTTCAAAATCCCTTCGTGAAAATCCCACCGAGCCCATTACACGTGGTTTAATGG
>QMVF01000014.1 GCA_003660965.1 Microcaldota archaeon | reverse complement strand
TGGGGTTTGGAAAGGGGGCGCGAAGCGTGCCCCATTCCTTTGAACTCTCGACCTCCCGGTGTCGAAACCTCCAGCGGGTTTCGACGCATCCAGCCACCCGCTGAAAATCTATCAGCCGAGCGCTCCAACCAGACTAAGCTACCGGCCCAGTCAGAAACTACGTTTCCGACACCTTCCTTTGTAAGAGCAATAACTAATATGTTTAACTATGCCCGCGGTTCGTTAAACCTTCAGATTTAATGCTTTTTTCAGCTCCCTGTACCTGTTGCGTATAGTTACTTCAGTAACGCCTGCCACATCTGCAACTTCCTTCTGGGTGCGCCTCTCGCCCTCGAGCGAAGCGGCTATGTAGACTGCGGCTGCCGCAACTCCGCTTGGCCCTCTGCCGCTTATCAATGATTTGTCCATGGCAGCCTTTGCCATCTCAACAGCGCGTTCCTGCACCTTGCCACTTAGTTTAAGCGAGGAGCAGAGCCGGGGTATGTAGCTTGATGGGTCAGTAAGCGGAATCTTGAGGTTGAGCTCGCGTGCTATTAATCTATATGCCCTTCCAATTTCCTTTTTTTCAATGCTTGAAAGCGCAGCTATTTCATCCAATGTACGCGGTACACCATACTCCCTGCAAATAGCGTAAATCACGCCTGCCACAACTGCTTCTATTAGCCTTCCGCGTATCAGGCCTTTTTCAACGCATTTTCTGTACAGAAGAGCAGCTGCCTCCCGCATATTATCAGGCAGGCCCAAGTAGCTTGCAATTCTATCGAGCTCGCTCAGGGCTATTGAAAGATTGCGTTCGAGTGAGCTTGCAACTGATGCCCTCTTGTGCCACTTCCGCATCCTATAGAGTTGCGCCTGCTTGCGCGAGCTTATCTTAGTACCCCGTATATCGCGGTTGTACTGGTCTATTTCAGTTACAAGGCCCTTATTTGGCCTCATGTACTTGGAAGGGGCGCCTGTGCGCGCGCGCTTGTCGCGCTGGTCTGAGTCAAATGCGCGCCATTCCGGGCCCATGTCCATTTCCTCTGAAACTATAAGCCCGCAGTCCTTGCAGATTATTTCTCCCTTCTCGTGGTCTTTAATCAGTCTTTTGCTCTTGCATTCAGGACAAGATTCAACCATTTTTGCAACCTCCGTAAATTAAACTTTGCGTCTTACGACGATGGGTCCGTGTTAGTTTTAAAAACTTAAGCGAGCATGTTTAAAAAGCTTTCCCCTTCCTCCACCTACTAATACTTTGTTAGAAAACAGGGGTAAAATTATTGCAGGTGGAGTGAGGCAAGGGAGGCAGGAAATGAAGTAAAGTTTAATATATGGAGCAAACGAAGCTTATGTGGTTTTGGAATGGCGCCTGAAGATGCGATTACAACTGGCATAGACGGTCTCATAAGAATAGTTCACGAGAGAGGAAGGGTGGAGCTGAGGGAGGCTGCGGACATGCTGGGCGTGCCCACGGAGCTTGCTGAGGAGTGGGCAAAGCTGCTTGAGGAAGAAAATGTGCTGAGAATGGAATTCAAGCTCACCAAAACATACCTGGTGTGGAAAGGGCCTACCAGGGAGGAACTGGCCCGCAGCGTGAAGAAGATAGATGTAGAACGGGATGAGATGACCAAAGACCTTAGGGCGCTTATACAGAGAGCCAAGGCAAGAAAGGGGGAGCTGAATGTAATAAAGCGGGACTTGAACGAGCTTGCAAAAGTAATGGATGAAAAGCTTCCTGAAAAGCTCAGGAGGCAGCTGGATGCTCTGCGCGCTGTTGAAAAGGACAAGGAAAAGATATTTCAGGCAAGAATGAGCGGTGTGAGGGACATTAAGGAGAAGCTGCAGGCAATTGAGAGGGAAATTGAAAGGAAGAAGGATCTTGTTAAGACTATGAAGAATAGGGCTGAGGAAATCGAGGCCTCGCCCGCACTTCAGAAGCGCGTTTCTGAAATAAGTGATGCGCGCAAGAACCTTGATGAAAGCCTTAAATCGATGGAGAAGATGAAGGCGGAACTTCAGGCCTCCTTGAAGGATAGCGGTGAGCAGAGGGATGAGCTGACAAGTGCAATTAAGGCAATGAGCGAGCTTGAGGAAAAGGTAAGTGAGATGGAGAAGGCTGAGAAGAAGGCTCAGAAAGTTATAGGGAAGCTTGAGGGAAAGGTGAAGTTTATAGATAAGAAACTGAGAACCATGCATGAACTCATTGAAAGCGGAGAAGTGGAGAAGACGCTTAAGGAGCTGAATAAGGAGAAGAAGAACATAGTTGATATTGAGGAGGATATAAAGAAGCAGACTGAGGAGCTTTCAAAGCACAGCGGCTCGATAACCAAGGCGCTTGAGGAGCATGAAACCAAGTACGAGGAGTTGCTGAGCGCCAAGAAGAGGCTGCTTAATTCAATCGATGATTACAACTCTCAGCTAGTGAAGGTTGATGCAGGCTTTAGGGAGGAGGCTGGGAAAATAAGGAAGTTGGTTGAGGAGATGGAGGGAGCTCTTAAGAAGAGCAAGAGCGAAATTGAAGAGCAGGTTGAGGAGGCGCGCAAGGGAATCGAGAAGTATGAGAGTGCAGTTGCCAAGAGAGAGGAAGTGCTCAAAATCAGGGATGCTATAAATGATATGGAACTTGAGCGGGATAGACTGGTGAAGCAGCTGCGCCTTCTTTCCAAATCAATAACTGCAATTGAAGTTTCGAGCGAGGTCAGTGGAAGACTGGGTGAGCTTGCGGATATAAAGAAGGGAATCAATGATGTGAAGATCGCGGAGAAGGCGTATGATGTTAAGCGCAAGCATCTGCAGAAGATGATCAAGAATATGATGGAATCTGAGAAGGGAGGTAAGAAATGAAGATTAAAAGTTTGAGCGCTGGCTCCAAGGCACCTGATGAAGTGTGGGTGGTGGTTGAGATTCCAAAGGGCTCGCGCAACAAGTATGAGATGGACGAGAATGGAATGCTCTATTTAGACCGCGTACTGCATTCAAGCCTTGTCTATTCAGGCGATTATGGCTTTGTGGCAGGCACCAAGGCAGCTGATGGCGATCCGCTGGATGCGCTTGTGCTTCTTGAACAGCCAACCTTCCCGGGCTGCATTCTGCGCGTGAGGCCCATAGGCCTAGTTAAGATGAAGGATGAGAAGGGTGAGGATGATAAGATCATAGGGGTGCTTACCAAAGACCCGAGGTATGATGAAATAAAGAATGTCAGCGATTTGCCTGAGCATACTGTAAAGGAGCTGAAGGATTTCTTCCAGAACTATAAGAGGCTTGAAACTGGTAAGAGCGTTGAGGTTCTGGGAGTTTCGGGTGCTGAGGAGGCTAAGGAGAGTATAAAGAATTGTTTGGTAAAATGAGAAAAGCTATATAGTCTAATTAGATGCGGCGCGGAAATCATTTAAAGGCAGAAAGAGTAGTAGTACAGCATGACTATGGCTGTGCAAAACTTTAGAACTAAATTTTCGCTGAGCCAAATGGGCCTGAATCTCAAGCTGTTTTTCAATAAACAAACGATTCCAGACACCATACCGAATCCAGAATACAACTGCAGGTTATGGAACGGCCAGATAAGAAACATCCAAAGGCGCATAATGCGCTTGGAGCGGGAAATCAAACATCTGCAAGAGAATTTGGCAGACCATAAGAAGGATTTTGAGGATTGGAGGGCTGCATTTATAGATTATCTAAAAGCCAGGCATCCCGCTATCGGAGGCGAGGAGATTGCTCAGAAAGTGGATAGGCTGTTCGAGCTTAGGCATGTTATGGAACCTGTAGTTCAAGCCAAAGGAAAAGATGCAAAGGAAAAGATAGTTAGGGAAAGGAAGGAATTTTGTGCACTTGTTTCTGAATTAACAAGCGGGATGGGAAGGCGAGAGATCAAGGAATTTACTTCCAAGTTGGGCAGATATCTGAAGGAAATGGATACGGATTTATTGTATATGGAGGAGAGTAAGGAGGATATTGAGATTCGGCAGGAACATATGCATGCAGCGCTACAGGGAATGGAAATTCTAAAGCTAAGGCTCGAAGCTCTGGAGAGGCAGGAGGAGTTTAACGGTAATGGTAGGCAGAAGCTGTTGTTTCCGCCTGGCCAGTTGGGGCTTTCTGAATAGATAAGGCAAATACTAGAGAAAAAGCACTTACTATACTTATAGTCTGCATAAGGACTAGGGTAAAATTATTGCAAAATAGGGAAATAAGCTTTAAATAGATTACCCGGCTATAAAAAAGGGCAATTTGCACAGGCTAGCGTGCGGTGGTTATTTGTCTAAACAGCCAGAACATAATCTAGTTCCTAAGCATGAAGTGCTTTCTGAAGAGGAATCCAAGAAGTTTTTTGAATCTACAGGTCTTAGCCCGGATCAGTTGCCAAAGATAAATTCCAATGATGCTGCAATAAAGGCGCAGAAGGCAGAGGCTGGCAGGGTAGTAAAAATAACAAGGAAGAGCGACGTGGATGGAAAGAGCGAGCTTGTATACTATAGAGTAGTGCCTGAGTGAGCGGGATTGCTGAATGAGAGGTCAAAGGGAATAGAGAAGATTTCATAGTTGTTGATTGAATGGGCGTTGAACTGCTTGATGCATATTTCCAGGAGAACTCGCTTGTGCGGCAGCATCTGGAGAGCTATGATAAGTTCGTAACAACCGGCATTCAGAACGTTATAGACAGGATTGGAACCATAGAGCCAAATATTGAGAATTACAAGCTGAAGCTTGGAAAGGTTAGGATTGACGAGAAGCCCATGATTATGGAGGCTGACGGTTCGAGAAGGGCTGTTACTCCTATGGAAGCCAGGATGAGGGATCTTAATTATGCAGCCCCAATTTTCCTTGAAATAATTCCAGTGGTGAACGGGGTTGAGAGGCGAGGGTTTCCAGAGGTATTCATAGGCGAGCTGCCTGTTATGGTGAAGTCCAAGCTGTGCCATCTGGAAGGCCTGAACAGGCAGCAGCTCATGGAAAAGGGTGAGGATCCGGAGGACCCGGGAGGCTATTTCATAATAAATGGAAGCGAGAGGGTTCTTGTAAGCATTGAGGATCTTGCACCGAACCGCATAATGGTTTCAAGGGAAAAGGATGGAAAGCTCACCACTTCAAAAGTATTTTCAATGAGATTTGGCTTCAGGGCAAGGTGCGTTGTTGAAAGGAATCACGAGGGAATTATGAATGTAAGCTTCCCTGCTGCGCCTAAGGATTTGAGGCTTATAACTGCACTGCGCGCGCTCGGGCTGGAAAAGGATGAGGATATTTTCAAGGCGTTCAAGGATATTGATGATAGTAGAATTATGAACGACGTTCTGCTCAACATGGAAGTCTCGGATACCAAGACTGGCGAGGAGGCTCTGGAGCTTATTGGAAAGAAGGTTGCCCCGGGCCAGGCAAAGGAGTATAGGGCTAAGAGAGTTGACGTGCTGCTAGACACCTACCTGCTTCCGCACTTGGGAGTGGAGCCTGCTGACCGGCTGGCAAAGGCATATTATTTGTGCAAGATGGCTGAGAAGGGAATGAAGGTTGCTTACAAAATTGTGCATGAGGATGATAAGGACTTTTACGGGAATAAGAGAATTAAATTGACAGGCAATTTGATGGAGGAGCTTTTCAGATATGCATTCCAGTTTTTGGTAAAGGATGTTGCCTATCAAGTTGAAAGGGCGTTTGCGCGCGGAAGGCGGCTGGTGGTTCAGACCATAGTCAGGCCTGATGCGCTCAGCGAGAGAATGCGGTACTCCATGGCCACTGGCAACTGGATTGCTGGCCAGACAGGCGTTTCACAATTGCTCGACAGAACCAACCACCTTTCAGCAGTTTCACATCTTAGGCGCATAATCTCACCGCTTTCGCGCAAGCATCCGCACTTCAAGGCAAGGGACTTGCACGGCTCGCAGTGGGGCAAGCTGTGCCCGAATGAATCGCCTGAGGGGCCGAGCTGCGCATTGGTTAAGAACATGGCATTGCTTTGCGAAATTACAACTGGGGAGAGCGAGAGACCGGTTGAGGAGCTGCTGAAGGAGAGCGGAGTTGCGCTTGAGGGAATGGTAGTTGCTGATGAAAAGGAGGAGAGCGCGGAGAAGGAAGTGAAGGAGGAAAAGATTGTTGAAGTTGAGAGCAAGGCAAAGAAGTGATTGATATGGGCAAGAAGAAACAAGCTGTGGAAAAGGAGGAGCAGGAGAAGACAGCAGTCTATATAAACGGGAGGCTTATGGGCTTCCATGAGGACGGGAAGGAGCTTATTAAGGAGCTCCGAACCAAGCGAAGGGCTGGTGAGATTAGTTATGAAATCAATTTTGCGCTTAACAGATCAACAGGAGAGTTGAATATAAGCACGGACAGTGGGAGGGCGAGAAGGCCTTACATAGTTGTGGAAAAGGGAAAGTCGCTCTACACCCCCGAACTGCAGAAGAAGGTTGAGAAGGGCGAGCTGAAATGGTCAGATTTGGTTAAGATGGGCGTTATTGAGTATTTGGATGCTGAGGAGGAGAATGATTTTGCGCTGGTTGCATCTGAGGAGAAGGGAATTGAGGAGAAGCATACACATCTTGAAATCGATCCTGTTTCCATTACTGGAGTTACTGTTTCTCAGCTCCCCTACCCGGAGCACAACTCATCCCCTAGAATTACAATGGCCTGCGCAATGAGCAAGCAGTCGCTTGGAATATATGCGAGCAACTACAATCTGCGCATGGACTCGCGCGCCCACATATTATACTACCCGCAGGAGCCCCTGGTTCAGACCGAGCCCTACAAGCACATGAACTTCGACCAGAGGCCAGCAGGCCAGAACTTCATAGTTGCAGTTACCAGCTATTATGGCTACAATATGGGGGATGCTGTAGTTATGAACAAGAATGCGGTTGACCGCGCCCTTGCTCGCTCAATATTCTGCAAGGTTCATGAAAGCGAGGAGCGCAGATACCCTGGAGGCCAGAAGGACAAGTTCGAAATTCCGAACCCAACTGTGAGTGGCTATAGAGAGGAGTACATGTACAGGTACCTTGGCGATGATGGAATAGTGGTGCCTGAGAGCGAGGTGCAGCCACGGGATGTGCTGGTTGGCAAAACATCTCCTCCGCGCTTTTTGGAGGAGGTGAGTGCATTCGGGCTTACTGAGGAGAAGAAGAGGGAGAACTCGCTGGTTGTGAAGAGCGGGGATGCGGGAGTAGTTGATTCGGTTATGGTTACTGAAAGCTCATCAGGTAATAAGTTCGTTAAGGTTAGGGTTAGGAGCATAAAGATACCGGAGAACGGGGACAAGTTTGCAAGTAGGCATGGGCAGAAGGGCGTTATTGGAATCCTTGCCCCCCAAGAGGATCTGCCTTTTACTGAAAGCGGCATTGTGCCAGACCTTATAATCAACCCGCACGCAATTCCCAGCCGAATGACAGCAGGCCATCTCATAGAGATGCTTGGAGGAAAGGCTGCCTGCTTCAGCGGCGAGTTTGTGAATGGAACTGCATTTTCAGGAACGGATGCAGAAGCATTCAAGGAAGTGCTGAAGCAGAATGGGTTTGAAAGCTATGGAAAGGAAGTTCTTTATGATGGGTTTACTGGGAAGAGAATTGAGAGCGAAATATTCATGGGTGTGATTTACTACCAGAGATTGCACCATTTGGTTTCAAACAAGCTGCACGTGCGTTCGCGAGGCCCTGTACAGCTTTTGACCCACCAGCCAACTGAAGGGAAGGCAAGGGAGGGCGGTTTGAGGTTTGGAGAGATGGAAAGGGACTGCCTGATAGGCTATGGTGCGAGCATGCTTGTGAAAGAGAGGATGCTTGAGGAGAGCGACAAGACTGTGGAACTGGTATGCGGCAAGTGCGGAATGATTGCGGTTCATGATTTCATAAAGAGGCGCGACTATTGCCCGCTTTGCGATTCAACCACTGATCTTCACAGGGTTGAGATGAGCTATGCGTTCAAGCTTCTGCTTGATGAAATCAAGGCAATTGGAATCCTGCCAAGGCTGAGGCTGAAAGACAGGGCGTAGGTGTGAATATGGTGGAAGTTATTGAAAAGGCTGTTGACAAAATCAAGTTCTCGCTGTTCTCGCCAGACATGATAAGGAAGATTTCGGCAGCCAAAATCACAGTACCTGATACGTACAATGAGGATGGCTATCCTATTGATGGCGGATTGGTTGACCAGAGAATGGGAGTTATAGACCCAGGCTTGAAGTGCAAAACCTGCGGCGGGAGAACAAGGACTTGCAGCGGGCACTTTACGCACATTGAGCTAGTAAGGCCTGTTGTTCACCCGGAATTCGCGCGCATAATCTACCTTCTTCTCAAGAGCACCTGCAGAAGCTGCAGCCGCATGCTCACAAAGAGGAAGAGGGTTACGCTGGAAACCCTTGCCAAGGGAAAGAAGGGAGGCACATGCCCGCACTGCGGTGCAAAGCAGGCTGAAATAAGGTTTGAAAAGCCCACCTCATTCTACGAGGCTGACAGAAATATCCTGCCAACTGAAATAAGGGACAGGCTTGCAAAGATTTCTGACGATGATTTGCGCGCAATGGACTATGACCCTGAATATGCAAGGCCTGAGTGGATGATTCTCACCGCACTGCTCGTTCCTCCGGTTACGGTAAGGCCTTCCATTACACTGGAAACCGGGGAGAGGAGTGAGGACGACTTGACGCACAAGCTTGTTGATACAATGAGAATCAACCAGAGGCTTGATGCGAATATAAATGCAGGTGCACCCCAGCTCATAATTGAGGACTTGTGGGAGCTGCTTCAATATCATGTTACTACATACTTCAACAACGAGACTACCAACATACCTCCGGCAAGGCACAGGAGCGGAAGGCCGCTCAAAACGCTCTCACAGAGGCTGAAGGGCAAGGAGGGGAGATTTAGATACAACCTTTCTGGCAAACGGGTGAATTTCTCCGCACGTACTGTAATTTCGCCGGACCCGAACATCTCCATTAATGAGGTGGGAGTTCCGCGCGAGGTTGCAGAAGAACTTACCGTACCGGTTCACGTTACTGAATGGAACATTGAGGAATGCAAGAAACTCATAGACCGCATGGAATACCCGCATGCAGTTTACGTTATAAGGCCTGATGGGAGGAGAAGGAAGATTACTGACAAGACCAAGGAGGAGATAATTGCAAATCTGACAGCAGGCTTTATAGTTGAAAGGCAGCTGGTGAACGGGGATACTGTGCTTTTCAACAGGCAGCCTTCCCTGCACAGAATTTCGATAATGTGCCATAATGTAAGGGTTCTTGAAGGCAGGACTTTCAGAATCAACCTGCCGGTCTGCCCTCCATACAATGCGGACTTTGACGGGGATGAGATGAACCTCCACGTGCCCCAGACTGAGGAGGCGCGGGTTGAAGCTGAGCTGCTCATGAAGGTGCAAGACCAGATAATCTCGCCAAGGCACGGGCATGCCATAATAAAGCCTCAGGAGGACCACGTTTCTGGAATTTACTATCTTACCAAGAAGGATGCGGTGTTTGATAAGGAGGAGGCAGCTCACATACTTTCAATTGCAGGCATCCACGAGCTTCCCCCATCAGATGTAAGGGGGGGAGGCTATTCTGGCAAGCTACTGTTTTCGCAGCTTCTTCCAAAGGATTTGAATGTGCGCATGCGCTCCAAGCTCTGCAGATGCGAGGGTGCATGCGGAAAGGAGAAGTGCCCGTATGATGGCTATATAATAATTAAAGATGGGGTGCTTACCCACGGAGCTATTGAGAGCAGGGCTTTTGAAAATGAGATTATAGAGAGGCTTATGAAGCATTATGGAAGCGATGTGGCGCGCAAGTTTATAGATAATGCAACCCGCATGGCGCTGTACGTTATAACCACACGCGGCTTTTCAGTGGACCTTTCCAACTACATGCTTTCCAAGGAGTATGATGAGAAGGTTGAGTCTATAGAGGAGAGTGCAAGGAAGGATGTTCAGAGGCTGGTTAACAGGTACAGGAAGGGAACGCTTGAAAGAATGCCCGGCCGAACCCTGCTCGAAACGCTTGAGGAAAGGGCAATGGTTAGATTGAATAGGGCGCGCAATGATTGCGGCAGGGTTGTTGAAAAGGCTCTTGGAATTGAGAACACTTCCATACTTATGGCACGCATAGGTGCGCGCGGCAGCATACTCAATGCAATTCAAATGGCTGCAATGCTTGGACAGCAGGCGGTGAGGGAGAAGAGGCTTTCAAGGGGCTATAGAAACAGGGCTCTCACCCACTTCAGAAAAGCTGATAGGGGCGCAAATGCGCGGGGTTTTGTAACCTCCTCATTCGTTGAAGGCCTGAAGCCGGAGGAGTACTTCTTCCACTCAATGGGAGGAAGGGAATCGCTTGTGAATACTGCAATCAGAACCGCGCGCTCAGGCTATATGCAGAGGAGAGTGATCAATGCTCTGCAGGACTTGGTGGTTGCGCAGGATACGAGCGTTAAGGATTCGAGGGGAATAATGGTTGAGTACATTTACGGAAGCGATGGAAAGGATCCGCAGAAGGCGGGCAAGGGAGCTGCGCTGGAGGAGCAGGAGCGTGAGTAGATGAAAAAGGATAAGGCGAGTATAGATTCTGGAGAGGCAGTGGGAATAGTTGCGGCCCAGTCTCTAGGCGAACCTGGTACTCAGATGACCATGCGCACCTTCCACTATGCAGGAGTATCAGAGCAGGTGCCTGCAGGCCTTCCAAGAATGATTGAAATTCTGGATGCGAGAAAGGAGCCAAAGAAGCCAATTATGGAAATTCAGCTTACTGACAAGTATGCAAGCAGCGAGCAGAAGTGCAGAAAGATGGCTGCCCGGATTGAAGATGTTACGCTTGAGAAGCTGGGTAGAATTGAGGAAAGACTTGACAGCAAGGAGGCTGTGGTGCACCTTGATTCA
>QMVF01000013.1 GCA_003660965.1 Microcaldota archaeon | reverse complement strand
GTATTTGCCCCACAGGGGCAGGCAGACTTCTGGTCTGAATACGCCTGCTCCGCCCAGCTCAAGCCACGCCTTCTTCTTTTCAAAGTAAACCTCGACTTCAAGCGAGGGCTCGGTGTACGGGAAGTAGGATGGTCTGAACCTTATTTTCTCAAAGCCGAGCTTTTTGTAGAACTCTCGTAAAAGACCCATCAAATCCGCAAAGGTTGCCTTTTCCCACAGAACAATGCCTTCTATTTGGTAGAATTCTGCAAGGTGCTTGTAGTCAACCACTTCATTCCTGTAAACCCTTCCCACGCAGAAGTATTTTGAATTCTCCCGTTCCCTGCTCTTTACCAAGTAGCGCGCTGAAACTGCTGTTGTATGGGTGCGCAGGGTCTTCTTGCGCGCCAGCTCTTCCTTCCATTTATACTTCCAGCCTTTTTGGTGTGCCTTTTTCACGCGCTCAACCACATCACCCTTTGGCAGGGGCTGCTCGCCTTTTATGTAAAAGGTGTCTGCAAGCTCGCGTGCGGGGTGGTCTTGGGGCTGGAAAAGCGCGTCGAAATTCCAGAAAGAGCTTTCAACTGCAGGCCCTTCCATCTCCTCAAACCCTAATTCGAAAAATATGCGTCTTATTCTATCAGTTGCCCTCTGAAGCGGGTGGAGCTTTGCAGGGTATGCACGGGAAACTGGTGCGGTGAGGTTGTAGGCGGGCCTGAGCTCTTTTGAAAGGGCCTGCAGACCTTTTTCAGTAAGCGCTGCAGAATGCTCTTTTTCGGGCTTGAGCTCTGTAATCAGGCTGCGGGAGAGAAGGGGCTTTACAGATGGAAGCGCTGCAGGGCTTATGAAATTGTGCTCTGAAATCCAGCTCAGCATCTTACGCTGCTCATAGTCTTCAAGAGCGGGCTTTCTCTTTGGCAGAAGCCTGCCTTCTTTAAGCTCCACCCAGCCGAGCTTTTTTGCCCAGCCCAAGCCTATGCGCTTCTCCTCGTCATCAAGCGCGCCTATATGCAGGCTTCCCTTGGTTTGAAGCTTTTTCATTATGCGCTCTTCTGGAAAGCCCTGCTTTAGAAAGCGCTTACCCTCCTCAGTAACTGAGGTGTGATAGCCCTTCAAGCCCTCGTCAAGAGCAACCAGGGCCTTGTCAGAAAGCAGGCCTGCTGCCTTTCTTACCGCATCCAGCGGAAGCCTTGCCTTTTGTGAAACCTCTTCAAGGCTTTTTTGCCTGCCCTGCTTGGAAAGCTCTTTGAGCGAACGCAGTACTATGATTTCATGCTCGTGCATATTACCGCCTATTTTTTGACTCTCGCCTCCCTGTATTTTCTGAGAAGCACTATTGAAACAAGAACCACCACCAGCATCAGGAGAATTGCAAGGCCTTCATCAGACCTCAAAAGGTCTACCAGATCGCTTTGCAGGGATTTAAAGAAGGAGATTACCTCAGTTTCCAGAGGTTCTTCGCGAGTGAACTGGAGCTCAAAACCTGCAAGCACTTCTGGGCCTGCCCACTTCAGCTGTGAAATGCCGGTTATGGGAAGTGAAGTGGTTGTAAAGTAGTCTGGGAAATTGTTGAGTCTTGTTATTACGGAATCGTTTGGTAGATTTATGGTGAGCTCAGTCTTATCAGGTATGGCAATGTTTCCTTCCTCAGTAAGGCTGAAGGAAAGTGCCCGTGGGTTAAAAGTGTAATTGTAAGTGCGCGGTTTTTCAGAGGTTACGCCTATGAAGGTTCCTGGCTCTATATTGCGAATATCATACTCCATGCGCACAACTCCATAGCAGGTGCCAGTCCATGGATTGCAGCTTTCTTTTCTCTGGGCGCGAATTCGCACATTGTCAACCTGTGCGTAGCGCGTATTAACATGAATTCTCATATTTTCTATAGAAGTCACGTTCTTCCAGGCTGATATGTCATTCAGAGACATTATGCTGTCGTAGAAGTTGGAGGATTCATTCGAATCCATATAAAGCTGGAACTCCTCCAGTACGTGCGCGCTTCCGTCCTCCCGTATGTTCATTTGGAAATTATGGTATATTTGATGGAATGCTGCACTAGAAACAGATAGAAGAAGAGCTATTGAGAGCAGAATTATGCCAGATTTCATAGATAGGAATTTGTAGACACATTTTTAAATCTGCATAGGTATTTCACGAATATGAGACTGACGTATATAGGTCATTCCTGCTTCAGAATAGATATTGGGGGCGTGGTCGCATACACGGATCCGTTTTTCGGGAGTGAAATAAACGGGAGGCCGCGGCTGGTAGCGCCTGCCATATCGAGTGATGAGATAAAGGAGTGTGATTTCATATTTATCACCCACGAGCATTCGCCACACTGCGATCCGGATGCGGTGAAGGAGATTGTTGAGAGAACTTATGCACAGGTGATTGCACCAAGGCCTGCTCTGGCGAAGCTGAATATAAACGAGAAGCAGAAGGTTGATGTGAAGGAGGGCGACAGATTTGAGCTTAAGGGAATTGCAGTGGAGGTTATTCGTGCCGTTCACCCTCAATCAGAATATCCTGTCGGGTTCAAAATAAGCAAAGGGAATGAGAGCGTATACCATGCAGGGGACACGTACGAGTACAGGGAGATGAGGGAGATAAGCGCGGATGTTGCCCTTGTGCCAATAGGGGGCTCATACACCATGGATCCGTTTGCAGCTGCAGTTGCCTGCAACGAAATGAACATAAAGTATGCGGTTCCCATGCACTACAACACGCATGAGAGAATAAAACAGTACCCTGATGAATTCGCCAGGGATGTGAAGAGGGCAAAAGTCGTATTGATGCAGCCCGGAGACGAGTTCGAAACGTAGAGGTGGATAGTATGATTGCGGTAAGAGGTATGATGATAAGCAAGGCAGAGGTTGAACGCACTAAAAATGAGATTCCCAAGGGCCTTGGAATACATATGAACATAGAGGAGGTTAGCCAGGAGGGAGGCTTTATTCAAATCAGCTTCACCTATGTAGCAGACTATGCAGAAGATGTTGCAAGGCTTACCATAAAGGGAGTTATGACTGTGGAGGAGGAGAAGAAGGTTAGGGACAAGGTTATGAAGGTGTGGAAGGAGAAGAAGAGGCTTGAGGATGAGTTTGCCGAGGAAGTTTTGAATCACATAAACTTTGCATGCGGTGCGCATGGTACGCTTATAGCGCGCGTTGTAAACCTTCAGCCGCCCATGATGCCTCCGAGAATAAGGCTGGATAAGGAGGGAACTGGCGCGAGTGCTGCGTGAGCATCAGTGCCTGATCCTGCCAATCGCATCCATTAGCTTTTTCAGAACGCCTTTAGAGGTGTGCTTTTCCTTGCAGGAAGGGCAGAGGTATTTGCCTTCTCCAGCTACATACTGCAGTATGGTGCGTTTGCCGCATTCGCTGCAACGCCTTACTCCCATTCGCGAGCCGCTGCCCGGGAATTGATCGCGCATGCAGTCGAGGCATACGCGGTAGCCGTCTTCTCGCTGGAAGCTTGCGCCCTTTATGCGCTTTCCACACACCACGCAGAAGTTCTCCTTTTTCTCCTCCATCAAATCCTCATAGCATTGCTTGCACAGAGTTCTTCCAAGCTTGGTGTTCACGTTCCGGGGGTGGGTGCGTATGCCGCAGCGGGTGCAGATTGCGCTCTTTTCATGCGCTTTTCTTCTCCTTTCAGCATAACAAACAGGACAGAGCATGCCGCGGCTGAAGTAGTTGCCATCCCATGATTCTATCTGGCGGCCGCAGCGGGTGCAGTGATACATAAAATAAAATCACGAGGCGCATTAATAAACTCTAAGCCTACCGCTTCTTTCGCTTTTTCTTTCCCTGTTTCTTTTTCTTCTGTTTTTCAGGGGGAGGCTCTTCCTCGCCTTCTTTGGATTTCTGCTTCTCTTTCTTTTCATCCTCCTGCCTCACATATGCTTTGTATTCAAGCTCTGCTAGGCGCTCTTTGCCAGAATAGCCTACCCCGTTCATGTGATGAGGCCTTGCAGGCTCAAATTCCTTGAACTGTGGAGGCTTCTTCTCAGTTTGCACTTCAAACTGCTCTTCCCTGCGTGGTTGCTCTGCTTCTTTTTGTGGAACGGCTGGCTTGTAATCCTCTCTTCTGGCCATCATATCCTTTATTATGTCTATGAATTCCTCCATGTCTTTCATTTGAAGATTGTCCATGGTTATCTCATAACTCTCCTTTCCGCCCATGGTGTCTATGTATAATGTTCCCAGATTGAAAACGCGGTCTAGAATTCCGCGGCCAACTGAAACGTTTGAAATCTTTGCAAATGAAGTAATAGTGCGCTTCTTCTTGATTATACCCTCCCGCCTTATGAGTTCCCGTTCGGTCGCTATATAGAATATGTGATCATTTATCACCTTTAAGTATATGGCTATGGTGAGCGCGATTATGAGGTAAACTGCGATTATTGCCAAAAGCAGCTCGAGGTTTTCAAGCATTTCAAAATAAGCCGAAGCCAGTAAAATGAGAAGCACAATAAGTACGCTAGCATATTTTATGATTTTGAATTGGTGCAGATAATATGGATTGCAGGATTTGAGGATCACGCCTCCACCCAGTTCGGTTTGTGAATCTATAATTTAAAAGCATTGGCAAAGGGTTAGAGTGTTGAAAAGAACTGTCTAATTCTTGATTTTTGAAAGGAAGTATATGAATAGAAAGTTGGCCAGAAGCAGCATTACTAGCAAGAGGCTGGGAGGAGCCAAGTTCAAATGAGGGCTTTGGCCGAATTCAATTGCCTGAAATAAGAGGAGGGAGGCAAACAAAATTAGTTTTGAAAAGAGTATGTGCATTGTGAATATGAGTTTTATTAAAAACAGAAGAAGCAGTATTGAGATGGATAGGAAGAGTGCGGGAAGCCAGGAGGAAGGGGAGAGATAGTAAACGCGGGTTAGAAAAAGGTAGGCAGAGAGTATTAGAAAAATCGTTGTTATCAACTTGAATTTTATGTGTGGCATGTGTGCTAGGTGCTTTTCGCTTTCCTTCAATGCATTCCAGTTGAAGAAGTGGGGGCTCATGAAGGGAATTCTCTACAAATTAATAAAAAATAGGTTGTGGAGCATTTGCGATGAGATTGTTGCTTTGCGTGCTCATGACTATGCTATTAACCCTAGCGGGTTGCGCGCAGGAAAGTATTTCGGAAATGGATGAAGCATGGTTCTGCTCTGTGCGTGCGGGCAATTTAAGGGAGGTTGATATATACATGGGTGAATGGAAAGTGGGCTGATTGGAGAAATGCTGGCGAGAAGCTGAATGTTGAGTACGGGCTTGGAGAGTTGCATTTGAGTGCGGATGGAACGGAACTCTATTATCATTCAGGAATGCTTGGTGGAAAAGGAGGGTATGATATATGGGTTTCTAGGAAGGTGAATGGAGAATGGCAGGAGCCTGAGCTGATAATCTCGCAGTTCGCGGGCGAGCCAAGCCTTGAGGAGGAGAACATCTACTTCACACATCATTTCTATGAAAATACAGTTATGCTTGAAGCGGACAACTATGTTGCTAAGAAGAAATAGCCTAGAGGAAGGTGGGCCGGTTAACGCTTCGCACTTTTTGCCAAAGCAAAAAGGCGCATCTTTTTCCCGAAGGGAAAAAGCTTGTTGCGCGAAGCGGAAAAGGCCAGTGCGGGGGGCAGGATTTCCATTTCTTTTCCCAGAGCTTTTCTTTCCCAAAGAAAAGGCCTTTTGAACCTGCGTAGGCGCTAAGCCAGGAGGGTTCTTCAGCAATGGTTGCTGGATGCGTCGAAACCTGCCGGAGGTTTCGACTCTTAAGCCTCCCCCATTTTCCATTTACCCTTTTCCGTTTTTCCGCCGGCGCTTTTGCGCGAAGCGGAAAAGGGCCATTCCGGACTCTGGCACCCCCGCATTAGAAACCTACGGTTCCTAAGACCTCCCTTAGAAGACCGCATTCTTATAATCTCCTAAGATCCCGCTGAAGATTTTTATAAGAGTATGCGATAAAGCATGTACATGCGGAACGGAAAGTTGTACAGCGAGGCGGCTGCGTCCGCAAGTGGAAAGATGGTAGAGAGCGCTCTCTTTGCCTTCAACAGCAATGTCGATCTGGTTTTGAAAACTGATGAAAAGCAGGCGCTTGCATTGGCAGATAAACTTAATTTGAGCACGCTTGAAGAATGCGTTAAAAAAGGAGAGGGAAAAGAAGAATCTGTTTCTACGGGAAAGATGGCCCTGCTTATGAAGGAGAGGTACGATGAAATGAGAATAGGGGGGCAGGCAGGCAATATGGCAAATCTGGCCGCAGACATGGGCATAAGAAGTTATATTCATTCCAGTGTGGTTTGCAAAAATCTTACGAAGCACCTGCGCCCCGCAGTTATGGTGTCCTCTCCTTTCTGTTTTCAAACTGCAGATGCAATAATGAGCGAGGGTGAGGTGCCTGTACATTTTGTTGTTGATTTTGGAAAGGACAGGTATATTGCGGTTAATGACATATACAATACACATATGCTCATAAACAGAAATTTCAAGAGGTGTATGGAGAAGGAAATAAAGCTTGTTGAACGGGCGGTGATAAGCGGCTTCCATCTGCTGGACATACCTGAGCCCAAGGGAAGGATTGAAGAGGTGAAGGTGCTTTTGAAGCGCTGGAAGAATAGCAACAGCAAATTGAAAGTTCATCTGGAGTTGGCAGATTTTAAGAGGAATGATGTTCTTAAGTCCGTACTCGAAATTCTGGCACCCAGTTGCGACAGCATTGGCTTTAACGAGGTTGAAATAAAGCAAATAATGGAATCACTTGAAACCAAGTGGCGCGGCGAGGCAGATGCAATGCAGGAGATTCTGGCCATATGCCCAAGTGCAGTTTTGCACAATAAAAAATATGCAGTGGTGGGAGGAGAGGATGCTAACGGGGCTGAGGAAAGGCTTGCACTCGGTCATTTATTGGCTGCGTTTAGAGCAAAGAATGGAAGGGGACCTAAGCCAGAGGAGTTGAAGGAAATTAAGGCACAGCCTATAGAAACGGATGAGTCTAAGAAATTTGGAAAGGGCTTCTGCTTCGTACCCGCACTTTCACTGGGGGAGGATGCAAGCTCCTTGGGACTTGGAGACAGCTTCTCAGTAGGCTACTTCTGCTCGCGGTGAGGGAAAGAACTTAATCTTTTTCCCGTAATAGTAGAAGCGTGGCGCGAGGACAAGTTTCAGTCGAGCTCATAATAATAATCGCAGCAGTGCTCGCCGTCGCTCTCATCCTAGTAGTGCAATTGCAGAAAATGGCTTCCCAAGGAAGCGAGGTGCTTGAAAAGGAGGGAGAAAGCATCATGGATGAGGCAGGGAGTATGATAAGTTGCGATGAGGATGAGGACTGCCCGACTGATTTCACCTGTAACTTTGCAAAAGGAGCATGCGAGCCGGTTTGATGAAAAGAGCACAAGTCTCGCTCGAATTCCTCATTCTTCTAATAGCATTTCTGGCATTTTTAGCAGCATGGCTTCCACTGCTTGCGGAAATCAAGGAGGGAGCTGAGAGGAGAGTTGCTCTCAATCGTGCGCGCGAGGCAGGCGCAAGGCTGGCAGGAGCGCTTGATGACGTCTGCATCCTTGGGGAAGGCAATGTTAGGGAGCTTGAACTTAATTTTGTAGATGAAGTGAAGGTTGAAGTTAAAGGTAGGCGGGTTTTTGTGATAGGAAAGAATTATGCAGTGAGCATTGAAAGATTGTGCTCTGGAAGCGAATTTTCTATGGAGTTTGAAGGGCAGGCTAGGCTGAGAATAAGCGCGGAGGATGGTGGAATCAAAGTGGAAAGGATAAATAAGGGACTTACGTAAACCTCGTGTGGGACTTGAGGAAAGGACTGTCGGATTGACGAGCTACATAATGCCGCTCCCTAGTTCAACCAAGAGCACCATGATGATAATAGCTCTTGGCTTTCTATTCGGAATCCTGCTCGCCATGATCGGAGGGAAGGCAAGCACTGTCGGGCTGTTGGAATCGGGCGGGCAGGGACTGTTTCTTCTCTCGCTTCCAGCATTCCTAAGCGCGGTAAGCGCGTTTGCGGTGAGGAGGGAGCTTAAGTGGGGCAGGATGCTGTTTCTTGCATTTATAGGTGCCTCAGTGTATGCTGTTTTCTATTTACTTGCGGTTGCAATGGGAGGCCTTCATCCAGAAAGCACAAATCTGGTGTTTGTGGGCTATGGGTTGAGTTTCATAGTATGGTACTCTATTGCGAAAATAGTATTCAGGCTGAAATATTCAGCGCTTCTATTCGCGCTGCTGCAGCTTACCTATAATGCAATTTTCTTTTTGGCGAGCGAGGCAATACTTCTGGAAAGTGATGTGTTTGGTTCTGTGGTTAAATTCTATCTGGTAAGCGGGGTTTTCCTGATTTCGCTTTACGCAATATTCTGGCTTATAAACGCACCTCTCAAAAGAAATTTCGGTATAAGCGGTATTGAGGCGCTTAGCCTCTTTATAGCCCAGTGGCTGAGGCAGAGCAGCGAAATAGAGGAGATGTTTGATTCAGTAGGTCAAGAAATCGAAACCACCATGGGCCTGATTGCGTTCAGGGGAAAGAAGCGGGGCGCAGTTTTCATAGTTCCGAACGTGCATTATGGGCCCATAGGTAATCTGGGGGGAAGCGAATTTCCGAAGATGCTTGCGGAGCGCGCTGAAGAGAATTATAAAACAACTGCCTTCGTATTCCACGGGACCGCAACCCATGATTTCAACCCGGTTTCAAATGCAGAAATTGAAGGAGTGTGGAATGTTTGCAATGAGGCATTGAGAAAGCTAAGTTACGAAAGAGTGAGAGGAGATTTTGCGGTTGGCTCTGCAGGGAATGCCAGGGCGTATTGTTTGAAGTTTGGCAAGTCTGCATTCATAGGCCTTACACGCGCGCCCCGCACTACAGAGGATATAGATTTTTCGCTGGGCCTGGCAATCGGGGAGAGGGCAAGAAGCCTCGGGGTTGGACTCCCTATAGTATGCGATGCGCATAATGCAGAGAAGGGGGAGATAACCAGGGTGGATTCTGGTGATCCTATTGGATTCGAATATATGGATGCGATGCAGGAAGCTGTAAAAAAGGCTAAAGAAAAAAAGCCGGTGCAGATGGGAACTGCTGTTGAGCGCCTGCAGAATTTTGAGGAGGCGGGAATTGGGGAGAATGGGGTTAGATGTGCGGCTTTTTCATTTGGAAAGAAAAAATATGTTCTCATGCTCTTTGACGGTAATGGAATGCTGCCGCCTTACAGAAAGGAGCTTATTGGTTTGATTGAAAGGGAAACAGGGTTCAGGGCAGAGGTTTACACTACAGATACCCACAGTATAAATCTGGTTCGCGGGGTACTCAACCCAGTGGGTGTTTCGCGCGGGGAGGAAATAAAGCAGAAGACTCTTAAGTGCGTTAAGAGTGCTATTAAGAGAATAGAGCCTGTTGAGGTTGGGTCTGCAATTGAGAGGTTTAGAATAAAAGTGATCGGCCCGAGGCAGGCGAGCGAATTCATAGGTACTGTAAATTCAATAGTTGCGGTAGCGAAAATTGCGGTTCCTCTTGTTTTGATAGCAACGGTTCTGCTTGTTCTGTGGGCAATCACCAAGATTTGAAGCAGATTTAAATAGTCTTATGAGAATAGAATTTTGTGAAAATTGCCTTCTTTACAGACAGCTACTTGCCACAATGGGATGGTGTAGTGAGCACTATAATGGGCTTCAGGAAGGAGCTTGAGAGGCAGGGCCATGAAGTTTACATATTCGCAGCTGGCTCGAGGAGAGATAAGGCGCAGAACAAGGATTCACATGTGTACTACCACACCTCAGTTCCCTTTAAGCCATACCCTGCCTACCGCGTTGCGCTTTTCCCATACATATCTGAGCGAAGGGTGAGGAAGCTGGGTATAGACATCATACACACCCATGGAATGGCAACTCTTGGGCTTGCAGCACTCACCATTTCAAAGATAACGAAGATTCCGATGGTGGGTACGTTTCATACTATGGTTACTGATGCAACGCATTACATAAGCAGCTCACAGACAGTGAAGAGAATTGGTAAGAAGCTTGCGTGGAAGTATTTGAAGTGGTACTATGACAACTGTGAGGCAGTGCTCGCGCCTAGCGAGTGGACGTGTAAACTGCTGAGGCGCAAGGGAATAAGGAACGTGATTGCAGTTCATCCTGGAATTGATACAAAGAGGTTCAAGCCAGGTATAAAAGGGAGGGAGTTCAGAAAGAAGTACGGGCTTGGCAATAGCCCCGTTGTGCTTCATATTGGAAGGATAGTACTTGAGAAGAACATAGGCCTGCTTATACGCGCAGCACCATATGTGCTCAAGAAGATTCCGAATTGCAAGTTCGTGATTGCAGGGAAAGGGCCTGCTGAAGCAAAATACAAGAGAATGGTTGAGAGGAAGGGGCTTGAAAAGAGCTTTGTATTTGCGGGCTTCCTTCCGGGCAAGATGCTACCAAGAGCATATGCGGGCTCAGACGTTCTCGCCTTCCCTTCGACTTTCGAAACTCTTGGAATAGTTGCACTTGAGGCAATGGCATGCGGGCTTCCTGTTGCCTGTGCAGACCACGGCCCGCTTAAGAGCATGGTGAAGAACGGGAGGAACGGGATAAGGTTCAACCCAAAGAGCCCAAAGGGATGTGCTGAGGCAATAGTCAGGGTTTATAAGGGGAGGGAGCGATTGGGGTCTGCAGCAGCAAAGATGGCAGAGAAGTACGATACAGGGATGTGTGTGAAGAGACTTGTGGAAGTATATGAGAAGGTGCTTGAGAAAAAGGGGTGAACCATGGGCGTTTCAATAATAATACCTGCTTTGAACGAAGAGGAAAGCATAGAGAAGTGTTTGAAGAGCCTTAGAAAACAGAAGTTCGAGGACAAATATGAAATCATACTGGTGGATGGATATAGTCAGGATAGTACAGTAAAGATTGCAAAGCCTTATGTGGACAGGGTTTTGAAGAAAAAGGCGCATGGGCCTGGAGCTGCTAGGAACGAGGGGGCTGAGAAGGCAAAATATGAAATATTAGCATTCATAGATGCGGATTGCGAGGCTGAGAAGGACTGGCTTGACAGAATACAGAGAAATTTCGCAAAGGAGAAGAAGCTGGCGGGAATAGGAGGAATACTCAAGCCCATGGAGGGCGGCTGGTTCGACCACCTTGTGTT